>NZ_LUPI01000035.1:0-28635 GCF_001627265.1 Nocardioides sp. REDSEA-S30_B4
CGCGTCGACCGCGCTCAACGTCGAGCATCGTCGAGGAGTCCCGTCGACCTACGACGCGCTCGTCGACGGGGTGGTCCTCGACGACGTGATCACCCCGTGTCCCGACCTGAGCAACCTCTGGGTCGTGCCGGCCACGATCGACCTGGCGGGCGCGGAGATCGAGCTGGTCTCCGTCGTCGCGCGCGAGGGACGCCTGCGCAAGGCGATCCAGGGGCACCCCTGGGTCGGCGACGCCCAGAGCGCAGGTGAGGACCGGTTCGACTACGTCCTCATCGACTGCCCGCCGTCCTTGGGTCTGCTCACGCTGAACGCGCTGGTGGCCGGCGAGGAGATGCTGATCCCGATCCAGGCGGAGTACTACGCCCTGGAGGGTCTCGGCCAGCTGCTCGAGACCGTCGACATGGTGCGCGCCCACCTCAACCCGGCGCTCGCCGTGTCCACGATCCTCCTCACGATGTACGACGCGCGCACCCGCTTGGCCGCCGGCGTCGCCGAGGAGGTCCGTGAGCACTTCGGGGACCAGGTGCTGCGCACGGCCATCCCGCGCTCGGTGCGGGTCTCTGAGGCACCGTCGTACGCCCAGACCGTGATGACCTACGACCCGGGCTCCCCCGGCGCCCTGTCGTACCTGGAAGCCGCCCGCGAGATCGCCAGCCGAGGAGTCAGCCTGTGAACGCCCGTCCTGCCCCGCGGCGCGGCCTCGGCCGTGGTCTGGGCTCCCTGATCCCCACTGCTCCCGTCGAGGCTGAGGGGTCAGGGCCCCTCGCGCCGTCCGCTGGGTCGGATGACGGGGTGACGGACGGTGGTGAGTCGCAGGGTCCGGCGGTGTCGCAGCCCGCTGGCTCGGCGTCGGCCAGGACGCCCGAAGGCGCCGAGCTCGCCCCGGTCGACGGCGCGTGGTTCGCGGAGGTGCCGATCGACCAGATCGTCCCGAACGCCGTGCAGCCCCGCCACGTCTTCGACGAGGAGGCGATGGCCGAGCTCGTGCACTCGATCCGCGAGGTCGGGCTGCTCCAACCCGTCGTCGTACGCCGGACGGGTCCTGAGTCCTACGAGCTGGTCATGGGTGAGCGTCGCTGGCGTGCGTCCCAGCAGGCCGGGCTGACCGAGATCCCCGCGATCGTCCGGCAGACCGAGGACACCGACATGCTCCGGGACGCGCTCCTGGAGAACCTCCACCGCTCCCAGCTGAACCCGCTGGAGGAGGCGTCGGCCTACGCGCAGCTGCTCGAGGACTTCGGATGCACCCACGAGGAGCTCGCCCAGCGCATCGGTCGCTCGCGGCCGCAGATCTCCAACACGCTCCGCCTGCTGCGGCTGAGCCCGGCCGTGCAGCGTCGGGTCGCCGCCGGAGTGCTGTCGGCGGGCCACGCCCGCTCGTTGCTGGGTGTCGAGGACGCCGACCTGCAGGACCGGTTGGCCGCGCGTGTGGTCGCCGAGGGCATCAGCGTGCGCGGGTTGGAGGAGATCGTCGCGGTGGGGGACCACGGTGACGGCGCGGCGCCGCGCGTGACGCGCCGCAAACCGACCGCCCCCGGGCTCAGTGAGATCGCCGAGCGCCTCTCGGACCGGCTGGAGACCCGCGTGAAGGTCGACCTGGGCAAGAGCAAGGGCAAGATCACCGTCGAGTTCGCCTCGTTGGAGGACCTGCGACGCATCATCGACGTGATCGACCCCCGCAACCGCAACGACCGGCCCATCTGAGCCGCCGCTCTCGATCAAGCAATCAATCGATCTGGCGAGAAGTCGACAAATCGATCAATCGCCGTCTCGACCGGCGGCTGCCGTGAGGGTCAGGCGTCGCCCTGACGGGCCCGCCGGGCCTCGGCCCGGCGGCGCTTCTCCTCGGCGTCGAGGCGCTCGGCCTCCTCGGGCGTCGGTGCGCTCCCGCCGAACCGGGCGGGGGTCCACCAGGATCCGGGCGGCTGCTCCTGCGCCGGGTAGGCCGCGATGGTCTCCTCCAGCATCCGGTCCATCCGACCGCGCAGGTCCGCGGTCTCGGCGACCGGGTCGGTGCCGGTGGGGTGCAGGGGCTCGCCCACCCGGATGGCGATGGTCTTGCCGCGGGAGAAGTCCTTGGGGTGGTCCTTGGTCATCAGCCGCTGGGTCCCCCACAGGATCACGGGGACCAGGGGGACACCGGCCTCGGCGGCGATGCGCACCGCGCCGGTCTTGAACTCCTTGAGCTCCATGGAGCGGGAGATGGTGGCTTCGGGGAAGATCCCGACGGCCTCACCACGGCGCAGGTAGTCCACCGCGGTGTGGAACGAGGCGAGCCCCTCACCCCGGTCTACCTCGATGTGGTGCATCGAGCGCATCACCGGACCGGTGACGCGATGGTCGAAGATCTCGCGCTTGGCCATGAACCGCACCTTGCGTCCCGACGGGTTCGCCGCCAGACCGCCGTAGATGAAGTCCATGTAGCCGACGTGGTTGACCGCCAGCAACACCCCGCCCCGGCGCGGGACGTGCTCGGTGCCGGTGAGGTCGAAGCGCTGGCCGAGCAGCCGGAAGCCGACCTTGCAGGTGGCGATGATCGGGGGATAGGTGAGGTCGAGCACCGGGCGATGCTCTCACGCACACCGGGTCCGCCCCGGTGGTGACCGGTGGACGGCCGACGGCGCCTGGACGAGCGGGCGGTGGGGCCTCAGTTGACGTCGGTGCCGGGCGCGTCGTAGCCGGGAGGCAGTCCGCGGTCGGAGTCGTCCTGGCCGAGGCTGGCGCCGAAGGTCGCCCGGAGCTCGATCTCGTCCTCGAGCACACCGGCCAGGCGGCGTACGCCCTCGCGGATGCGCTCGGCGGTGGGGTAGCAGAACGACAGGCGCATGGCGCCGGAGCCGTAGCCGTCGGCGAAGAAGGCCGTGCCGGGGACGTAGGCGACCCGGGCGGTCACGGCGCGGGGCAGCATCGCCTTGGCGTCGATGCCGGGGGGCAGCGTCAGCCAGACGTAGAAGCCGCCGTCGGGGACGTTCCAGCTGCATCCGGCCGGCATCAGGTCGTCGAGCGCACCCACCATCGCGTCGCGGCGCTCGCGGTACATCTCGCGGAACTGCTTGATCTGGCCCTGCCAGTCGTGGTTGGCGAGGTACGCCGAAACGGCCATCTGGGAGAACTGCGGCGGGCACAGCGTCGCCGACTCCTGGGCCAGCACGAGCTTCTCGCGCACCGGGTGGGGGGCGAGGGCCCACCCGACCCGGAAGCCGGGGGCGAAGGTCTTGGAGAAGGACCCGAGGTAGATGACGTTGTCGGCCTCGTCCGCGCGCATGGCGCGCAGCGGCTCCCGGTCGAAGCCGAGCAGGCCGTAGGGGTTGTCCTCGAGGACCAGCACGCCCTCACGGCGGCAGATCTCCAGCACCCGCTGGCGTCGCTCGGCGGACATGGTCACGCCGGCGGGGTTGTGGAAGTTGGGGATCGTGTAGAGGAACTTGATGGTGCGTCCCGCGCGCTTGACCGCGGCGATCGCCTGCTCCAGCGCCTCCGGCACCAGCCCGTGCGCGTCCATCTCGGCGTGCACGACCTCGGCCTGGTAGGCCCGGAAGACGCCCAGGGCACCGACGTACGACGGCGCCTCGCAGATGACCACGTCGCCGGGGTCGCAGAAGATCCGCGTGACGAGGTCCACCGCCTGCTGGGAGCCCACGGTCACCACGACGTCGTCGGGGTGGGCCTCGATGCCCTCCAGCCGCATCACGTCGGTGATCTGCTCGCGCAGCTCCGGCACGCCCTGGCCCGAGCCGTACTGCATCGCCACCGGTCCCTGCTCGAGCACGAGCTGGTTGATCGCACCGCCGACGACGTCGAGCGGGAGGCCGCTGATGTTGGGCATGCCGCCGGCCAGCGAGACCACCTCGGGACGCGACGCCACGGCGAACAGCGCTCGGATCTCCGAGGCCGTCATCCCTGCGGTGCGGGCTGCGTACCGGTCGACGAAGGAGTCGAGGCTGGTGTGCGTGCGCGCGGGCGTGCTGTCCATGATCCCCCTAGCATGAACGATGAGGACGCCGGACGCACGCGCGGGCCGCGACGTGGGCGGGTCGAGGGTCGATGCCGCTCCCGGCCCGCGTGCTGCGGGGAGGAGGGACGCCGTGGCCCGACGGGTGCACCCGTTGACCCTGGACCTCCTCGAGCGCCTCGAGGAGCAGGGCTGCCCCGCCCGCCAGTGCCTCACCTGGGCGCTCGACCCGGTGCAACGCGCCCGGGCCGACAAGGAGCCCGACGAGCGGGCTGCGGCCAAGGACGCCTGGGTCTCCGAGCTGCTGCGGGAGTGGGGCTCGTGCGGCCGCGTGCTCGTCGTCGACCAGGTCCCGATGGCCGTCGTCGTCTACGCGCCGCCCGCCCTGGCACCGGGCGCGGGGGCGGTGCCCACCGCGCCGGCCTCGCCTGACGCGGTGCTGGTCACCGACCTCTGGGTGCACCCGCGCCACCGCGGGCGCGGGCTGGGACGGGTCCTCGTGCAGGCGACCGCCCGGGACCTGGTGACGCGGGGCGGCCTGCGCGCCGTGGAGGCCTTTGCGGCCGGCGGGCGGGGCGCCCCGGGGTGCACCGCCCCCTTGGACTTCTGGCTGCGCACGGGCTTCCGCACCCAGCGGGCGCACCCCGTCGTGCCGCGGGTGCGGATGGACCTGCGCAGCACGGTCAGCTGGGTCGACGAGGTGGAGGCGGCCCTGGAACGGCTCGTCGGCGTCGTACGTCCTGCGCCGGTCCCGGACGCAGCAGTCCCCGCCGTCCACAGGGACGACGGGGACCGGTGAGGCTGGTACCTGGGGAGCCCGCTGTGCGGGACCCGCATCAAGCCGTGAAGTCGCTCAGTTCGTTGAGCAGCGTGGCCTTCGGGCGGGCGCCGACGATCGACTTCACGACCTCGCCGCCCTGGTAGACGTTGATGGTCGGGATGCCGGTGACCCGGTAGGAGGCCGGGGTGACGGGGTTCTCGTCGACGTTCATCTTCAGGAACGTGACCTTGTCACCGTGCGTGGCGGCGATCTCCTCCAGGATCGGGGCGACCTGGCGGCACGGACCGCACCACTCGGCCCAGAAGTCCACGAGGACCGGCTTGTCGGACTTGAGCACCTGCGCCTCGAACTCGGCGTCGGTGACCGCGGAGATGTTGCCCACGACAGGGCTCCTTTTCTGCAGGGGATCGATGGTCTCGCTCGGTTGAACACGGGCGTGGTGGGGGATGTTCCCGCCCCACCCGGGGTACGGCGCCGGGCCGTCCGCTCAGGCGCCGACCTCGGCCTGGGCACGGTCGTGCGCCTCGGCGGGGCTGCTCGCCACGTGGTCGAGCTCGGCGAGGTAGCGCTCGGCGTCCAGCGCCGAGGCGCAGCCGGTGCCGGCGGCGGTGATGGCCTGGCGGTAGTGGTGGTCGACCAGGTCGCCGCAGGCGAAGACGCCGGGGACGTTGGTGGCGGTCGAGGGGTGGTTGACCAGCACGTAGCCGTCGTCGTCGAGGTCGACCTGGCCGGCCAGCAGCTCCGAGCGGGGGTCGTGGCCGATGGCGATGAACAGGCCGGTGGCCGCGAGCTCGGAGCGCTCGCCGGTGACGGTGTCCTCGAGGACGACCTTCTCCAGGCGGTCCTCACCGACGATCTCGGCGACCTTGGAGTTCCACACGATCTCGAGCTTGGGGTCGGCGAAGGCGCGCTCCTGCATGATCTTGGAGGCGCGCAGCTCGTCGCGGCGCACGATCATGGACACCTTGGAGCCGAACCGGGTCAGGAACGTGGCCTCCTCGACGGCGGAGTCGCCTCCGCCGACGACCGCGATGTGCTGGTCGCGGAAGAAGAAGCCGTCGCAGGTGGCGCACCAGGAGACGCCGCGGCCGGACAGGGCGTCCTCGTTGGGCAGGTCGAGCTTGCGGTAGCCCGAGCCGGTCGCGAGGATCACCGAGCGGGCGCGGAACTCACCGGTGGCGGTGCGCACGACCTTCACCTCGCCGGTCAGCTCGACCTCGACGACGTCGTCGGCCACGAGCTCGGCGCCGAAGCGCTCGGCCTGGGCGCGCATCTCGTCCATCAGCGCCGGGCCCATGATGCCGTCGCGGAAGCCGGGGAAGTTCTCGACCTCGGTGGTGTTCATCAGTGCGCCGCCGGCGGTCACGGAGCCCTCGAAGACCAGCGGCTCGAGGCTGGCCCGGGCGGCGTAGACGGCGGCGGTGTACCCGGAGGGTCCTGAGCCGATGATGATCACGTTGCGGATGCTGTCGGACATGGGTGTCCTGCTCTCCTCGCCTCGGTGGCAGACGGTGGGCGACCGGTCGGCCGCACGGGGGTGGAACCGATCGTAGGCGAGCCGCATTCCTTCCCCGGGCGCAGTGCGGTCGGGCTCACCCCCCGTTCACCGGGTGGACACCTGTCGCCGGCGACGGGCCGGCCCGGGCCGGCGCGGCCGGGCGGCGCTCAGCGGCCGGGCAGGGTCACCGAGCGCAGGATCTCGCCGGTCCCGCACTGGACCAGGTCGGCGACCTGCGCGTCCCCGGTCGCGGGCCGGAAGACCAGGACGGCGGGCGACCGCTCGTAGAGGACCGCCACGGGGGTTCCGGGGCCCCAGTCGGCCGGGGCGCAGCCCTGCCAGGCGCGCTGGACCCGCGGAGCCGCGCGGCGCAGGGACGTGGTGTCCGGGGGGGCGACCTTGGCGTCGCTGCCGATCACCAGGCGCTGGATCCGGGTCGCGGCACGGGTGAAGCGCTCCTCCCGGACATCGGCCAGCCGGCCGCGCAGGACCACGAGGTCCTCCAGCGCGGCGAACTCGGAGACGGCACCGTCCGAGAGCATCTCGGTGCCTGCGGCCAGCTCCTCGTCGAGCGCTCCGTCGAGCTCGTCGTCGCTCTCCCCGCCCCCGGTGGCGTCGAGGTCCTCGCCGGAGGCTCGGCCCTCGGACCGGTCGGCGGACTCGGCGCTGTCGGCGCTGGCCGCCGTGTCGGACTCGGCCATGAGGGAGTCCTCGCCGGCGCTGCTGCCGACGACCTGCCCCAGGCCGACGCCCACCACGGCGACGGCGGCGGCCGCGGCGAGCATCGTCGCGGCGGTACGACGACGGCGCGCGGCCAGCGCGTAGACCTCGGCCTTGCGCGCACGGGGCCCGGTCAGCTCGGGATCGCCCGCCTCCAGACGGGCCAGGACGCCGTCGAGGTGCTCGGCCACGTCGTCGGGGACCCGCTCGTCGTGGCGTGAGCGCGCCAGCAGCCGGCGCAGGCGCGCCTCCTGCTCGGGGCTCAGGTGCTCGGCCACGACGGCTCCTCGTTCCTGGTGGTCGTCTTCGGGGCTGGTGCTGGCGTCAGGTGTCGGTGGGGATCAGGTCTGCGGGGTGGGCGGCCCGCGTGCGTCCGTGGGTCCGACGTCCGGCTCCGCCGCAGGGTTCCGTGACCGGGCGTGTCCCCGGTCACCCGCCTCGAGGTCCGTCAGCAAGGGTGCCAGCACGGTGGCGAGCCGTGCCCGCCCGCGCGAGCATCGAGACTTCACCGTGCCGACGGCGCAGCCGAGGATCGCGGCGGCCTCGGCGACCGGGTAGCCCTCCATGTCGACCAGCACCAGCGCCGCACGCTGGTCCGCGGGCAGCGCCGCCAGCGCGCCCAGCACCAGTCGCCGCTCGTCGGCCCGGACGGCGGCCGCGTCGGGCTGCTCGGGTGCGGCCGCCTCCCTCGGGCCGGCCAGCCGAGCGCCGTACTCCTCGAGGTCCTCGGGCAGCGGTTGGGCACGTCGGACCTTGGCGGCGCGGAGGCGGTCGAGGCAGGCGTTGACGACGACGCGGTGCAGCCAGGTCGTCACCGCCGCGTCGCCGCGGAAGGAGCCGGCGCGGCGGTAGGCCGCGATCATGCCGTCCTGGAGGCCGTCGGCGGCGTCCTCGGGGTTGCCGGTGGTGCGCAGCGCGACGGCCCACAGCCGGTCGCGGTGGCGGCGGAAGAGCTCGGCGAAGGCGCCCTCGCGTCCCTCGACGTGCGCCGCGAGCAGCGCGCGGTCCTCGAGGGCGGACCAGTCCGTGGGGGCCTCCGGCCCGGTGGAGGTGCTCATCCGCGCGGGACCACCTCGGCGACCTCGCTGCGGAACCCGTCGGGGACCGTGGGCAGCGAGGTGATCCACACGACGAGGTAGCGGCCCGACGCGGGCTCGTCGAGCACGACCGTCTCCTCCGCTGCGGCGGAGACGGTGGCGGCGGGGGACAGCCCCTGCTCGGAGGGTACGCCGGTGGGCGCCTCGTCGACGACGTACAGCTCGAGGTCCGTGGGCGACCCGACCAGGCGCAGCGCCACCTCGGCGACGCTGCGGGCCTCCCCGAGGTCGAGCACCAGGCCGACGCCGTCCTTGAGCCCGCCGGGGCCGAAGTCCTGCTTGTAGGTCGAGGTGCGCCAGGCCGTGGCGGGGTCGCCGTCGACGACCAGGCCGGTGAGCTCGGGGTACTCCCCGCCGTCGCTGCCCTGCGGGTCGAGGTCGCTCACCGACGCGACGTCGAGCGGGCCGACCTCGGCGGGGGCGGAGGCGGTGGCCGAGGGTGACTCCTCCTCCGGGACGGTCCCGAGGGGGGTGCGGCCGCGTCCGAGGTTGAAGGCGACGGTCACGGCGACGAGGACGACGAGGGCGGCCAGCAGGATCGCGGCCACCCGGAACGAGCTGCGGCCGGGGACCTCCTCCTCCACGACCGGGCCGGTGCCGGTGGGCCACCCGGTGTCGACCCAGCCGCCGCCGGCACCCCCGCCGGCACCGCCGGTGCGGGGGCCGGCCGCGGTGTCCCACGGCCAGAACTGCTGAGAGTCCCTGCCGGGGTCGGGCTTCCGGCTGCGACGCACCGGGGCGCCCTCGGGAGGGTCGGGGGCGAAGAGGGGCCGGGCGGGCGGCTCCTCGAAGGGCGGGGGCGGCGCCGGGGACGCGGCGTCGTCGGCAACCAGGAATCCCGGCATCTCGGCCTGGGTGACCTCACCGGTGCTCTCGCCCGGGGCGTCACCGGACCCGTCGGCCCCCTCGGTCGCCTCAGGGTCGTCTCCGGCGTCCTCGCGATCCGCGGGCTCGGCGGGGCCCAGGGACCCGGCCGGCGGGGTCGGCGGGGTCGGGCGGGTGAGCTCCTCCGCCTCGCGGACGGTGAACTCGGGGACCTGGGGCAGGACGACCGTCTCGTGGCCTCCGCTGACCAGCCGGGAGGTCATCGACTCCTGCAGGCCGGTCGGGTCGCCGACGAACTCCTCCAGCGCGGCTCGGAACGCGTCCGCCGCCATGGTGCCGCAGCCCGGCTGGGGGTTGAGGACCTCGTCGCACAGGGTGTCGAGGTCGCGGGGGATGCCGGCCCGGACCTGGCGTGGCCGCAGCACCCGGCCGTGGTCGGTGGGCGCCGGCGGGACCGCCGAGCTCGAGGGACCGGCCCAGCGCCCGGTGAGGGCGGCGTACAGCAGGCCCGCCAGGTCCGCCACGTCGTCGGCGACGCGACCGGTCGGTCGGCCGTGCAGCGCGGCGTCGACGCACCAGCCGATGACGCGCACGGCGCCGGAGGTGTCGATGAGGACGTTCTCGGGGTTGAGCCGGCCGTGCGGCACGTCGGCGGCGTGCGCCCGGGCGCAGGCGGCGGCGACCTCCCCCACGACCCAGGCGGCGCGCCGCGGGCTCAGCTCGCCACCCGCCGCGAGCATGATGTCCAGCGAGGTGCCCGAGCCCCACTCGTTGACGACGTAGCACAGGGGGCCGCTGCGCTCGGCGTCCAGCACCCGCAGGATGTGCGGGTCGAGGATGCGCGCCGAGCGGCGGGCCGCGGCCAGCAGCCCCTCGGCCCGGTCGTCATCAGCGGCGATCACGTGCAGCGCGACGTGGCGCTCCAGGACCCGGTCGTGCGCGCGCCAGAAGCGGCCGTTCCCGCTCTCGCTGAGCAGGTCGACCAGGCGGTACCGGTCCGCGAGGACGTCTCCGGGCCGGATCGAGGCGGGCACGCGGCTCCTCACAGCTGCAGGTCGTGGGGTTCTGGCTGGCTGGTGCGGGCACCCTCCCGGGTGCTCCCCGTCATCGTAGGGCGGGGCGCGCCGGGAGCGGGGAGGGCCCGCTCAGCCGCGTCGCGTGACCAGCGCCAGCACGGCGGTGACCTCGCGGATCCGCAGCAGCCGGGCCAGCAGCAGGAAGACCACGACGTCGACCGTGCCGACCGCGGCGACCACGAGCACCGACCACAACCGACCCGGCAGCGGGGGCTCGTCGCCGGCCCACGCCCCGAGGCCGGCGTGCACCGCCCAGGCCAGCGCGGTGGAGACCGCGACGACCAGGCCGATGCGCACGCAGAAGCGCAGCAGCTCCGAGCCGTGGAGGCCGCCCACCCGTCCGGAGAGGACCTTGAAGGACAGCACGGCACCGACGAGGTACGCCGACCCGTAGGCCACCACGAGCCCCGGCGAGGTCCACGCGGCGTCGGTCCCGGTGACCACGGCGACCGCGACCACGACGTTGGTGGCGGCCACGGCGCACTGGTTCCAGAACACCGTGCGGGTCTGCTCCAGGGCGTAGAAGCCGCGCAGCACCAGGTAGTGGGCGGTGAAGAAGAGCACCGCGGGGCCGAAGAGCGCCAGGGTGGGGACGTAGTTGTCGACCGTGTCGGCCGCGGCGCCGTAGCCCAGCAGGAGCCGGGCGAGCTCGGGGGCCAGCAGTGGCAACAGCGCCGCGAACGGCACCATCACCGCGAACGAGGTGCGCATGGTGCGGGCCAGGGTGGCGCCGAGCGAGGCGAGGTCGCCGTCGGCCGCGGCGCGGGAGAGGCGCGGGAGGATCGCGGTGGCCAGCGAGACCGTGATGATCGAGTGCGGCACCATCACGATGAGGAAGGCCGAGGAGTAGACGGTGTAGCCGGTGCCCTCGGGGTCGCCGGTCCCGGTGCCGGTCGAGGCCAGCCGCACGACGACCGTGTAGGCCAGCTGGTTGACGATGACGAACAGCACCGTCCAGGTGCCCAGGCGCAGGGTGTGGCCGAGGCCGGTGTCGCGGAAGTCGAAGCGCGGGCGGTAGCGGAAGCCGGCCGCGCGCAGGTAGGGCAGCAGCACCAGCAGCTGGACCGCGATGCCCAGCGTCGACCCGAGCCCCAGCAGCAGCTCCTGGCCGCTGGTGTAGCCCGCAGTGCGCTCCGCACCGTCGGCCGCGCCGAAGACCACGAGGTAGACGACCAGGGTGGCGACGGAGATGACGTTGTTGGCGATCGGCGCCCACATCATCGGGCCGAAGCTGCCGCGGCTGTTGAGGATCTGCCCGACCAGCACGAACATGCCGTAGAAGAAGACCTGCGGCAGGCACAGCCGGGCGAAGGCCACGGTGGAGTCGATGGCGTCCGGCGGCCAGTCGTCGGAGGTGTACAGGTCGACGACCCAGGGGGCGGCCAGGACCAGGGCGATCGTCACCGCGGCCAGGAAGAGCGCGGCCAGCGTGACGATCCGGTTGGTGTAGGCCTCGCCGCCGTCGGCGTCGTTGCCCATCGCCCGGACCAGTTGCGGGACCAGCACGGCGTTGAAGACACCGCCGGCCAGCAGGATGTAGAGCATGTTCGGGATCGTGTTGGCGATCGTGAACACGTCGGCGTGCACCAGGTTGCCCAGCGCCGCGGCCAGCAGCACCGAGCGGATGAAGCCCGAGAGCCGGGAGAACGTCGTGCCGGCCGCCATCACGGCCGAGCTGCTCAGGACCGAGCGCTCCTCGGCCGCCTCGCCCGTCGGCGTACCGCTCACGAGGGCTGCCCCGCCCGGTCCGCGCGACGGGCCTCACGCACCCGGCGCACCAGGCGCAGGCCGATCATCCCGAACAGCAGCACCGCGCCGCTGCCCATGATCAGCCAGATGACCCGGCTGACCTGGGCGGCGCGGATCGGCAGGTCGGCGCGGCCGCCGAGCGGCACGCCCTCCACCGACGTGACCAGCAGGGAGACGTTGTGGATGCCCTGGCGCTGGGTGGTGGCCTCGAGCAGCACCCCGACCCGGCCGCCCGCGGGGACCAGGATGGAGTCGGGCACGCCGAGGGTCATCGGGAGGTCCGAGCGCGCGTCGAGGCGCACCGTCACCGGCTCGTCGAGGTCGTTGACGACCGTGGCGGGCAGCCGCCCGCTGGCACTGGACAGCGTCACTCCGGTCGGCGTCGTGACCCCGATGCGGGTCAGCAGGTCGCGCACGGCCCTGGTGCCGGAGGTCAGGCTCTTGCGCGCCCGGCGCCGCACCGGCCGGGTGGTGTACGCCGCCGCCGCGAACGCCTCCCCGGCCACGACGTCGCCGACCCGGTCGTTGAGGGTCAGCACGTCCTGCAGCACCTCGCCCGCGTCGACCAGGTCCTGCACCGCGGCCACGGCGCCGGCGTCGAGCTCGGAGGACTGCTGGGAGTCGGGGTAGCGCAGGTCGCCCGCCGCCACCTCGGTCGCCTCCACGTCGGACACGGCGTCGGCGACGGTGTCGAGGTCGACCCAGGAGGTGTCGAGCTCCTCGAAGACCTCACCGGGGTCGTCGGGAGACCACCCCGGCGGGAGCACGACGACCAGCGGCTGCGGGTCGGGGTCGAGCAGGCGCAGCGCCGCCTCGCTGAGGATGCGCTGGCGCATCGAGATCGCGCTGAGCCGGCGACCGGGTCCGGGACCGCCCTGCGCGGCGCCGGAGGAGCTGACGACCACGTCGCGGCCGTCCACCGAGACCACGCTCGGGGCGCGCCCGTCCTCGTCGAGCCCGACCTCGAGGTCGGTCATGAGGATCGTCTCGGCGGGGTCGGCGATGCCGATGGCCGTCGCGTCGATGTAGCCCAGCGGAGAGGAGAGGCCGGGGTCGGTGCCGGCGCCGACGCGCGGGAGCGTGCCGCCGCTGAGCCGGCGGGCCTGGGCGTAGAGGCGCGGCTCCTGCTCGGCCGCCCCGGCGACGTCGAGGTCGCCGAAGGGGAGGGCGAGCACCTGGTGGCCGCCGCGCACCGCCTCGGTGAGCGAGTCCAGCCAGCCCTCCGCGGCGCGGGCGAGCGAGCGCGCGGCCGGGTCGAGGTCCTCGGTCTCCACCGGGTCCACGGCGAGTGAGCCCGACGGGGACGGGGACGCGGTGGGCCCCACCGACTCCTCGTCCCCGGGCTCGGACGAGCCGTCCTCGGTGGGCGAGGGCGTCGCGTCGCTCTCGGCGAGGTCGGGGTCCTCGGCGTCGGGGTCGACGGTGGGCGACAGGGACCGGGCCGGGTTGCCGGCGGCCAGCTGCGCCGCGGCGACGGTGAGGGCCGGGTCGACCAGCCACGTGATGGGTGCTCCGTCGGCCTGGGCACCCATGCTCACCAGGCGCCCGAGCGTGCCGTTGCTGCCGAGCTCGTCGGCCCACACCTCGGGCTCGGCGAGCGAGCCGTCGGCCTCGTGCAGGATGCGCCGACGCAGCGGCACCACGAGCGCGACCGGCACCGGGGTGGTGATGTCGGCGCCGTCGGGACGCCGCGGTCGGTCCTGGCCGGCACCGTCGTCCCCGGCACCGTCGTCCCCGGCACCGTCGTCCTCGGAGGGCTGCTCGACCAGCGGCAGGAAGGTGCGGGCCCGACCGTCGGCGACCGAGTCGCGCCCGGCGGTGTCCTGGCCCAGGGCGTGCACGCCGAACCAGTAGACGCCCCGGGCGGTCGCCTCGAGGCGGGAGCGGGCCACGGTGAAGGAGTACGTCGCACTCTGGCCCGGCTCGAGGCGGTCGATGACGGCGTACGGGCCCGGCGTGGTGACGCGGTCCCCCACGTAGGTCAGCGGGTCGGTCCGGCGCGCCTCGCGCAGCTGCGCCGGCGTGGTCATCGGCTCGCCGCCGAGCAGCGGGTAGAGGTTGATGGTGGTCCAGGTCTCGTCGTCGACGTTGGTGACCGTGCCGCCGACCTCGATCGTGCCGGAGGTGGGGATCTCCCCCGGGGTCAGCCTCTCGATGGTCACCTCCAGCGGCTCCACGGGCTCCGGCGGCACCGCCGCGACGGCGGTGGGCGCGGCGGGCAGGAGCAGGACGGTGGCCGTCGCCAGGACGAGCGCCAGGAGGGTCGCGACCGCGCGCAGGGCAGGCGAGAGCGACCGGGGGACCACCCGGCGAGGATAGTTGCTGGACGGGCGGCACCCGGTCAGGCGGGGCGGGAGCCGGCTGTCTATAGACTGCTCGCCCGTGTCCCACGCAGAGCCGGCCCCCCTGAGCATCGTCGAGGTGCAGCGCGCGGTGGCCGAGGAGCTCGACCGCCTGGCCCCGGTCATCGACGAGCTCGGGCGGCGCTTCGCCGAGGCCGGCCACGAGCTCGCGCTGGTCGGCGGTCCGGTGCGCGACGCGATGCTCGGTCGCCGGCACACCGACCTCGACTTCACGACCTCGGCGCGCCCCGAGGAGACCGAGCGGCTGCTCAAGGGCTGGGCCGACGCGCTGTGGGACGTCGGCCGCGAGTTCGGCACGATCGGCTGCCGCCGAGGCGAGTGGCAGGTGGAGATCACCACCTACCGGGCGGAGTCCTACGACCCGACCTCCCGCAAGCCCGAGGTCTCCTACGGCGACGACCTCGCCGGCGACCTGGGCCGACGCGACTTCACCGTCAACGCGATGGCGGTGCGGCTGCCCGGGCGCGAGATCGAGGACCCGTACGGCGGCGTGGTCGACCTCGCCCACCGCGTGATCCGGACCCCCGGGGCTCCTGAGGACTCCTTCTCCGACGACCCGCTGCGGATGATGCGGGCCGCACGCTTCGCCGCCCAGCTCGGCTTCGAGGTCGACGACTCCGTCGTCGAGGCGATGACCGCGATGGCCGAGCGGATCGACATCATCTCCGCCGAGCGCGTGCGCGACGAGCTGGTCAAGCTGGTCACCGCGCCCTGGCCGCGGCGTGGCCTGACCCTGCTGGTGCGCACCGGCCTGGCCGAGCGGGTGCTGCCCGAGCTGCCGGCCCTGGCGCTGGAGCGCGATGAGCACCACCGCCACAAGGACGTCTACGAGCACACCCTCACCGTGCTCGAGCAGGCCATCGACCTCGAGCACCGGCTCGGCGGCGAGCCGGACTTCGTCAGCCGCTTCGCGGCGCTGATGCACGACGTCGGCAAGCCGCGCACCCGGCGCTTCCTCGACGACGGCACGGTCACCTTCCACCACCACGACGTGGTGGGCGCCAAGATCACCCGCAAGCGGATGAAGGCGCTGCGCTTCAGCAACGACGAGATCGAGGCGGTCTCGAAGCTGGTGGAGCTGCACCTGCGCTTCCACGGCTACGGCTCGGGCGAGTGGACCGACTCCGCGGTCCGGCGCTACGTCCGCGACGCCGGGGACCAGCTCGAGCGGCTGCACATCCTGACCCGCGCGGACTGCACGACCCGCAACCGGCGCAAGGCCGAGCGGCTGCGGCGCACCTACGACGACCTCGAGGCCCGGATCGAGCGGCTGGCCGAGCAGGAGGAGCTCGACTCCCTGCGCCCCGACCTCGACGGCAACCAGATCATGACCATCCTCGGCATCGGTCCCGGTCGCGAGGTGGGCGAGGCCTACCGGCACCTGCTCGAGCTGCGGATGGACCACGGGCCGCTCGGCGAGGAGCGGGCCACCGAGGAGCTGCACGCCTGGTGGGCCGCCCGCGGCTGACCGCTGCGCGACCACGGGTTCCACGCGCGACGTACCGGCGGTACGGTCCGGTCCCATGACGACCCCTCAGACCAGCTCCGACGAGCTCACCGCGAGCATCGAGATCGACGCCGCCCCCGCTCAGGTCTGGGCCCTCCTCGCCGACCTGCCGCGCATGAGTGAGTGGAGCGACCAGGTGGTGCGCACCTGGATCGTCGGCGGCGAGGTCAAGCAGGGCGCCCGGATGATCAACCTCAACCAGCAGGGCTGGAAGCGCTGGCCCACCAACGCCAAGGTCGTGCGCTTCACCCCGCACAGCGACCTGGCCTTCCGGGTCACCGAGAACCGCACGATCTGGTCCTTCCAGCTCGAGCCGCTCGACGGCGGCGCGCGCACGAAGGTGACGCACCGTCGCGAGGCGCCCGACGGCATCTCCGGGCTGTCCAAGGGGCTGACCAAAGTCGTCCTCGGCGGCATGGACGCCTTCGCCGACGAGCTCACCACCGGCATGGGCAGGACCCTCGAGCGCGTGAAGGCCGCCGCCGAGGCCTGAGCGGAGATCGAGCCGGCGTATTGATACGCCGGCTCGGCATCACGACGAGGCCCGCCGGACGCGCGGTCGTGGTGCGCGGCGCCCGCGCCGGGACCTCTGACCACGGACCACGACACCCGTACCGACGACGACCGGCGCGCCCCCTCGTGCGAGGGGACGCGCCGGTCGTGTCACGCCGACGGCTCAGTAGCCGTAGTCGTACCTCCCGCAGCCCTTGCCGAGCTTGAAGGAGACCGTGCCGGTCAGGTCGCCGTCGGACTTCGCGGGCCCGTCGGTCTCGCCCTTCATCGACAGCACCTTGAAGGACAGGCAGCCGTAGTCGAAGAGCCAGTCCGTGGTGGCCTCCCCGCTCTTGGTCTGCCCGCTCGGGTCGCTGTAGTTCTCGACCCAGCCGGAGCCGAAGTCGGAGAAGGTGTTGCGGCCCTCCACGGCCCGGAACGACGCGTCGTCGAGGTCCGGCGAGGAGCTGCCCGGCTCCGGGACGGAGTCCAAGACGGTCTGGGCCGGCGGGTCGTCGGTGCCGGCGTTGCCGTAGCCGTGGGCCTCGTCGGTGTACATCAGCGAGAGCCCGGCCTGGAACCCGATCGGGTCGCGGTCGATCTGGCCCTGACCGTCGAGGTCGAAGCCGGAGCGGTCGCGCATCTCCAGGTAGTAGGCGTGGTCGAAGTCGGCCTCCGCGCCCGCCTTGACGTACTGCCAGGCCAGGGTGCAGGCACCCGGGCTGTCGGGCTTGCAGCCGCCGTTGAAGACCTGGGGGTCCTTCGGGCTCCCGGACTTCTCGAAGTCGCTCGCGAAGAGCTTCCTGGTCTTGCCGTCCGGCAGCGTGGCGACGACCTCGAGGTCGTCGATGAACCAGCCCGGCCGGGCCAGGCCCGGGTCCGTGGAGTAGCTGAACCGCAGGATCGGCGACTCCGCCCCGACCAGGTCGGAGACGTCGAAGGAGTCGGCGAGGAAGATCGGCTCCGGCGCGTCGCCGGTCTTGCGGTCGAGCGCCTCGGTGCCGGCGTCGTAGGAGCCGGAGGTGCCGGTCAGGCCGTTGTCGTACGCCGCCTGGCAGCCGTTCTGGTTCGGGTTGCCGGCCAGCGGGTCCAGGTTGGAGGTGGTGTAGCCGTTCTCAGAGGCGTGCGAGGTGAAGGTGCGACCGTCACCGGAGGTGAGCACGAAGCCGTAGTCGTAGTCCCACTCGATGTCCCAGTAGGACTTGAACGACGCCGAGATCGTCGTGCCGGCCGGGAGCTTCTTCGCGCCCGGCAGCGAGATGTCGAGGTTGCGGCCGCCACCGTCGGTGGCGCACCCGAAGTCGTTGCCCGACCCCGAGAACCAGGCGGTCTTCTTCGACGCGCCGTCCCCGGACCCGAAGACCGCGCCGTCGATGAGCGTGCGGCCCGGGAGCTTGGCGACGTACATCTCGGAGTTGCGGACGATGCCGTCACGGCCGTTCTTCAGCGTGTACTTCTTGCCGCTGGGGGTCCGCCAGTGGATGCGGCCGGTGTTCTGCTTGGAGTCCTTCCAGTTCTTCACCGTCCTCTTCTTGCCCGGCTTCAGCACCTCGGGCACGACCCAGCCGAGCTCCTGGCGGCCGTAGCCGTCCATGTTCTGCGACTTGTCGGTGGCCATCAGGTTCCAGTCGCCGTAGGTCTCACGACCACCGAGCGAGTAGTAGTCCGGCAGGCCGAGGGAGTGGCCGTACTCGTGGGAGATCACCGAGGCCGCGTCGATGGCCGTCTCGGGGTTCACGTTGTAGGGACCGACCCGGACGAAGACCTTGCGCGGGGTCTTCTTGGTGGTCATCTTCCGGTAGGAGTCGTCGGTCCAGTAGAGCGGACGACCCTCGAGGTCCTTGAGCTGGTCGTCGGTGGTGATGCCGGGCAGGCCGGTCTCGGGGTCGGTGAAGTAGGACTCCAGCGAGGAGGAGTGCGGCCAGATGTTGTCGTAGGGCAGCAGGTCGCTGGGGGCGTCGGAGCAGGCGGCGAGCTGGCTGGCGCCGTTGCCGCCGCAGCCGGCGAAGACGGCCATGAAGAAGTCGACGACGCCGTCCTTGTCGGTGTCGAAGTCGGAGTAGTCGATCTCCGGGTCCGCGAGGACCACGGCGTCGGCGACCAGCTTGCCGGTCGGGCCGCAGCCGCTGTCGATCTGCTGCAGGGCCGCGACGCCGGCCAGGGCGCCGATGACGGCCGAGCCGTTGGCGTCGGCGCCGTAGTACTGCGTGGTGCCGGGCAGGTTGTAGACGCCATTGGTGATCCGCTCGGGATAGAGCGGGGTGCCCAGCGCCAGGTCACCGAGGTCGGCGAAGGTCAGCCCGGTGCAGGTGTTCAGCGAGGCCGGGTCAGTCTGGTAGAGCGGGAAGCCCGGCTCGTAGTCGAAGTCGGCCGTCGCGATGCCGGCCGAGGGGACGCTGCCGTTCGGGAAGAGCTGGCCCAGCGACATCTCCTGGAACAGGTTGAACGTCGAGCCCTTGAACTTCTTGGAGTTGATGATCTCCTCGAGCTGCTCGCCGGTGTGGTCGGCGGTGTACGCGCGATCGGTGTACTGGACCGGCACGAACGGGCGGTCGCCGTAGCGCGCGGTCTCGAAGCGCTCGGCCGGCGGGATCACCTTGGGACCGTGGCTGGTCGAGCTGGAGGTGCGTCCGCTCGCCTTGAGCGTGGCCTTCGTGGACAGGTCGCGCCACACGATGGTCGGCAGCGTCCTGACCGAGGCGGCCTTGGACTCCACGACCAGGCGGACGGTCCGTCCGGCCCTGACCTTCGGGACCTTCCAGGTGATGGTCCGCGCCGAGGTGCGGTGCTTGCCCGGGCCGGAGCTCTTCTTGAAGGTGGTGCCCTTCGGCGCCTTCACCGTGACCCTGCCGCCCTTGAGCGCACCCTTGGTCGGGTTGGCGACCGTGATCGTGGAGGGGTACTTCTCGCCCGGCTTGACCCAGCCGACCGAGGAGACGAAGGAGTTGTGCACGGTCAGGCCCTTGGCCTTCGAGGCGACCCGCACGGCCGCCGCGCCGGCGTCCTCGGCCGAGAAGCCGGCGTACGACGCGTCGACCGCACGGACCGCGAGCTGGACGGCACCGTCGGTGGCGTCGACCGCGGACAGCAGCGAGGCCGGGATGGTGGTCGTGAAGGAGCCGTCGGGCTCGGCCACGACGTCCTCGGCCGCGAGCACCTCGCCGGTGGCGTCGACCAGCTGGAGGGTGAAGGTGGCGGCGACAGCGTCGCCGACGGCGCCGATGCGGGCCTGGGTGACCTTGGCGACCGAGCCGGTCACCACGAGGTCCTCACCCGGGACGACCTCGGCGAGGTCGTCGAAGGAGACGGTCAGCAGCTTCTGGCCGATCGTGCTGGCCAGGGAGTCGGGGCGGTCCGCGGCCGTGGCCGTGGCCGAGGACAGCGTGAGAGGTGCGGCGGCGCCGGCGAGCACCGCCACGGCGAGACCCGCCGTGAGAGCGCCCCGCAACCGCCGGGAGCTGGAGGTGGTGGACATGAGGACCTTCGGTGTCGGGTAGGCCACCGTGGGTCGGGCGGCCAGCGGGGACCGCGCGGATCCCGCCCGGTCCACATCGGCCAACGACGTGGGCCCGTGAGGCGTTACGCCGTGGAGGGCTCGTGACGAGAACATCTGCGTCACACGCACGACGCCCCGCCAGGATCTCTCCTGGCGGGGCGTTCGCTCGTGCTGCTGGGTTCAGGCTGCTTGTCGGCTCACGGGGTCTCGACCCGCGGTCGCGACCTCGTTCCTCGGTCGCGCGCTCGCTCGACCTGCGGGCGGTAGGAGCAGCCCTCCTTCGTCGGGCTACTCCTCGCCCTTGATGAAGGCCTCGACGCGGCGGCGACCCTCGTCGTCGGGCAGCTGCACCGGCGGGGACTTCATCAGGTAGGACGACGCCGAGATGATCGGGCCGCCGATGCCGCGGTCCTTGGCGATCTTGCAGGCGCGCAGGGCGTCGATGATGATGCCGGCGCTGTTGGGGGAGTCCCAGACCTCGAGCTTGTACTCGAGGTTGAGGGGGGCGTCACCGAAGGCGCGACCCTCGAGGCGGACGTAGGCCCACTTGCGGTCGTCGAGCCACTCCACGTGGTCCGAGGGACCGATGTGGACGTTGCGGTCGTGGACCTTGCCGGCCAGCTCGCCCTGGAGGTTGGAGGTGACGGCCTGGGTCTTGGAGACCTTCTTGGACTCCAGGCGCTCGCGCTCGAGCATGTTCTTGAAGTCCATGTTGCCGCCGACGTTGAGCTGGTAGGTGCGGTCCAGCGTCACGCCGCGGTCCTCGAAGAGGCGGGCCATCACGCGGTGGGTGATGGTCGCGCCGACCTGGGACTTGATGTCGTCACCGACGATCGGGACGCCGGCGTCCTCGAACTTCTTGGCCCACTCGGGGTCGGAGGCGATGAAGACGGGCAGCGCGTTGACGAAGCCGACGCCGGCGTCGATGGCGCACTGGGCGTAGAACTTGTCAGCCTCCTCCGAGCCCACCGGGAGGTAGGAGACGAGGACGTCGACCTCGGCGTCCTTGAGCGCCTGCACGACGTCGACCGGCTCGGCGGCCGACTCGTCGATGGTCATCCGGTAGTACTTGCCCAGGCCGTCCAGGGTGGGGCCACGCTGGACCTCGACGCCCAGGGTCGGGACGTCGGTGATCTTGATGGTGTTGTTCTGCGAGGCGTTGATGGCCTCGGAGAGGTCCTTGCCGACCTTCAGGTCGTCGACGTCGAAGGCGGCGACGAACTCGACGTCGGAGACGTGGTAGTCACCGAACGTGACGTGCATGAGACCCGGGACGGTGCCCTGGGGGTCGGCGTCCTTGTAGTACTCGACACCCTGCACGAGGGAGCTGGCGCAGTTGCCCACTCCGACGATTGCTACTCGAACCGAACCCATCGGGTCGTTCCCTTCCGTGTTGGCCTGAGCCCCGCCGGGGGCGGAGCGGTCGTTGGCTGGTTGATCGATCTGTGGTCTGGGGGCGGCCGTCAGGAGTGACGGCTGCCGGTCTCGGTGCTGCTGCTGGACTCGGGAGCGGCGGCGGCGTTGCCGCGCTCGGCGTTGATGAGGTCCGAGAGCCACCGGACCTCACGTTCGACGGACTCCACACCGTGGCGCTGGAGCTCGGCCGCGTAGCGGTCGACCTCCTTCTGCGTCATGGCGAGCTGCTGCTGGACCCGGTCGAGCCGCTCCTGCAGCCGGGTGCGCCGTCCCTCCAGCACCCGCAGCCTGATCTCCATGTCGGTGCGCCCGAAGAAGGCGAACCGGATGTCGAAGTTGTCGTCCTCCCACGCCGTGGGACCGACCTCCGACATCAGCCGCTCGAACTCCACGTGACCGGCCTCGGTCACCTGGTAGACGATCCGCGGCCGCTTGGTCACCGGCGTCGAGGACACCGAGGTCTCCTCGATGAGGTTGCTGCGCAGCATCTTCTTCAGCGTCGGGTAGAGCGAGCCGTAGGAGAGCACCCGGCCCCAGCCCAGCATCAGGTTGAGGCGCTTGCGCAGCTCGTAGCCGTGCATGGGTCCCTCGTGCAGCAGTCCGAGGACTGCGAGCTCGATGGTCTCTCCGCGACGTGCCACGAGATGCATCGTAGCGATATATCCACGCAATGCGAACCTGCGTGATATCGAGATGTACGCCACTGTTCACCGCGACCCGGTGGCGGGCACCCTCGTCTGCGGCAGCCGGTCCCCCTCGTGCCGGTTGCGTACCCTTCAGTGGCGGTCCACCCTTCTCGGGGCAGCGACCACCAGGTCCCGACCCCCGAGCAGCAGCGGAGCGACAGACACGTGACAGGCAAGCGCAGGGCTCCCGGCCCGCCGGTGAGGAAGAGCGCGGCATCCGGGACCAAGCAGCCCCGCACCTGGAAGCAGCGCAGCCTGTGGGCCCTGAAGTGGGCCACGGTCGCGGGGCTCGTGCTGGCCCTCATCGCGGGTGCGGCGTTCTTCTACCTCTACCGCACCATCGACATCCCGCGCGCCAACGAGGACTTCAAGACCCAGACCTCGCGCATCTACTACGCCGACGGCCAGACCGAGCTCGGCACGTTCGCCACGCAGGACCGTACGATCATCTCCTACGACGAGATGCCCGACTCGATCAAGGACGCGGTGGTCGCCGCCGAGAACCAGACCTTCTGGACCGACTCCGGCATCGACGTCAAGGGCATCCTGCGCGCGGTGTTCAACAACGCCTCGGGCGGTGACCGCCAGGGTGCCTCCACGATCACCCAGCAGTACGTCAAGATCTTCTACCTCAGCCAGGAGCAGTCCTACGAGCGCAAGCTCAAGGAGGCCATCCTGGCCCTGAAGCTCCAGCGCCAGATCACCAAGACCGAGCTGCTGGCCAACTACCTCAACACCATCTACTTCGGTCGCGGCGCGTACGGCGTGGAGGCCGCCTCCCGGGCCTTCTTCGACAAGCCGGCCAAGCGCCTGAACCTGCGCCAGGCTGCGGTCCTGGCCAGCGTCATCAACAACCCCACCCGCTTCGACCCCGCCAACGGCAAGGACGCCCGCAAGGCGCTCAAGGGGCGCTACACCTACGTCCTGAACTCGATGGCGACCCTGGGATCCATCTCCGCCGACGAGCGCGACAAGGCCCTCAAGCACCTGCCGAAGTTCCCCGAGGTCGAGTCGGAGTCGGCCTACGGCGGTCAGCGCGGCCACATGCTCACGCTGGTGCGCAAGGAGCTCAACCGGCTCGGCTACACCGACGACCAGATCGACGGCGGCGGCCTGAAGGTCACCACCACCTTGACCGAGGACGGCATGCGGGCCGCCCAGGAGGGCGTGCTGGAGGCCAAGCCCGAGGGCTTCGGCGACAAGCAGCTGCACGCGGCCTCGGCCAGCGTCGAGGTCGGCACCGGCCGCCTGCTCGGCTTCTTCGCCGGCCAGGACTACCTCGACAGCCAGATCAACTGGGCCGTCTCCGGCGGCATGGTCGGGTCGACGATGAAGCCCTTCACGCTGGCCGCGGCCATCGACGCCGGCTTCTCGCTGCGGGACACCTTCGCGGGCAACTCGCCCTTCGTCTTCCCCGACGGCCTGGAGGTCCGCAACGCCGGTGGCGGCGACGGCCAGGACTTCGGGGAGCGCGTCAACGCGATCCTCGCCATGCAGAAGTCGATCAACACCGCCTTCGTCGACATGTCCTCGGCGATCCCGCAGGGGCCCTCGAAGATCCAGAAGCTGGCCATGGAGCTCGGCGTCCCGCCGATGGAGAGCGACCAGCGCTACCCGGGCATCCCCTCGACCAGCCGCGACTTCACCTCCGACGACACCCTGATCACCCTGGGCCGGGCCCGGGTCAGCCCGATCAACATGGCCAACGCCTACGCCACGATCGCCAACGGTGGCCGCCGTGCCGACGTCCACGTGATCGAGAAGGTCGAGCTGGCCGACGGCAGCACGGACTACGAGTTCGACGAGCCGACCGAGCGGGCGCTGGACGAGGACATCGCGGCCGACGTGAGCTTCTCGCTGCAGGAGACCGTCGCCGGTGGCTCGGGCGCGACCGTGCAGCCGCTGGGCCGCCCGGCCGCCGGCAAGACCGGCACCGCCACCAACAGCAAGGACGACGTGTCCTCGGCGTGGTTCGTCGGCTACACCCCGCAGATCAGCACCGCGGTGATGTACGTCCGCGGCGACGGCGACGACCGGCTCGACGGCTGGCTGCCGTCGTACTTCGGGTCCGGCTTCCCCGCCGCCACCTGGCTCTCGATCATGCAGCGGATGATGGACGGCCTGCCCGTCGAGGACTTCCCGGACCCGGTCTACGTCGACGGCGACGCCCCCAAGAGCGGCTACGAGCCGACGACCGCGCCGCCGTCCCCGACGAGGAAGCCGTCGCCGACCAGGAGCGAGGAGCCGACCGAGGAGCCCAGCGAGGAGCCGTCCGAGGAGCCCACGCCGACCGAGGAGCCCACCACCGAGGGGCCCTGCGAGGGGCTGCTCTGCCCGTCGGAGAGCAGTGAGCCCAGCGGCTCGTCGTCGCCGTCGCCGTCGCAGAGCCCCAGCGGTAACGCGAGCGGCAACCCGAGCGGCTCGGCCTCGGCCAACCCGGCGCCCGCACGACGGTCCCGCCAGTCGTGACCCCGGTCGGTGCCACTCGTGACGACGAGGTCGTGCGCGCCCTCAGCGAGGTCGCGGGTGGTCCCGAGGGCGACCACTCCCGCGGGCACCGCTGGTGGACCCCCGTGCGGGTGCTGCTCGCCCTGACCGCGATCGTCTTCGCCCTCGGGATGGTGCAGAAGACCAGCTGCTTCAACGACACCTGGGCCGACGGGGACACCCGTTTCACCCACATGTGCTACTCCGACCTGCCCTACCTCTACACCGGCCGGGGGCTGGCCGAGCTGGCCTGGCCCTACTCCGGCGACCCGGAGGTGCGGGAGCGGTACGCCGAGGTGATGGAGTACCCCGTCGGCATCTCCTACTGGGCCTGGGGCACCGCCTGGGCCGCCCACCTGCTGGCCGACGCGCCGGACCTCGACGAGCGCCGGCTCCAGTCACCCGACACCTACTTCGGCGACCCGCAGGTCCAGCGCGAGATCCGCTCCTTCGTCGTCATCAACGCCTTCGGGTTCGCGCTCCTCGCGCTGCTGTCCACGTGGTTCCTCGCCACCGCCGTGCCGCGACGCCCCTGGGACGCGGCGGCCTTCGCGGTCGCGCCGGTGCTGGCGCTCACGGCGCTGGTCAACTGGGACCTGCCCGCCGTGGCCCTGGTGGCCGGGGCGCTGTGGGCGTGGTCGCGGGACCGGCCGGTGCTGACCGGCGTGCTCATCGGGCTCGGCACGGCCACCAAGCTCTACCCGCTCTTCCTGCTCGGCGGCGTGCTCGTCATCGCCTGGCGACGGCGTGACCTGCGCTCCTTCGGCCTGGCCACGGCTGCGGCCGCGGTCGCGTGGCTGGTCGTCGACCTGCCGGCCATGCTCGGCGGGCTGGAGCAGTGGAAGGTCTTCTGGACCTTCAACTCCGACCGCGGGCCGGACCTCGGGTCGGTGTGGCTGGTCGCCGCCCAGGCCTTCGACGTCACCATCACCCCGCACACCGTCAACGTGGTCTCGCTGGCGTTCTTCGCGGCCTGGTGCCTGGGCGTCGCGGCGCTCGGCGTCCTGGCCCCGCGCACGCCGTCCCTGGCGCAGCTGGGCCTGCTGGTCGTGACCGGGTTCCTGCTGGTCAACAAGGTCTACTCCCCGCAGTACGTCCTGTGGCTGCTGCCGCTGGCCGTCCTCGCCGTCCCCCGCTTCCGCCACCAGCTGGTCTGGCAGGGCACCGAGGTCCTCTACTTCGCGAGCGTGTGGTGGTACCTCGGCGGCCAGCTGGCCCCCGGCGGCGGCGACGACGCCGGCTTCTACTGGCTGGCGATCCTGGTCCGGGTCGCCGGCGAGCTGTACCTCGTGGGGATCGTGCTGCGCGACATGTTCCGGCGTACGCCGGACGCGGAGCCGGACCCGGCACCGGTGGTCGAGGTGCGAGGCGCGCCGGCGCCGAGCCTCGAGACCCGGTGACCCGACAGCGGACGGGTCTCGAGGCTCGCTCCGCTCGCACCTCGACCAGCGGGCTCGACCAGCGGGGTGGTCAGTCGACGAGGACCCGGTCGAACGTCGTGATGGTGTAGCGGACCCGGACGTCGATCTCCTCGCCGACCCGGGGGACCCGGGAGCCGCCGGGCAGGAACAGCATCGAGGCCTGCATGTGCGGGGGCTCGGCGAAGAGCCGCTGCTTGCCGTCGATGGAGAACGGCGAGCGCACGAAGCCGAGCGCGTCCAGACCGCCACGGGCGAGGGTGCCGGCGCGCCCGCGCAGCCCGAGGTCGCCGGTGGGTGCCTCGAGGCCGATGCCGTGGGCGGTGCCGCCGGAGACGACCAGCAGGTGCCCGGACTTCGGTGCTGTGCGGCCGCGATAGCCGAAGGCGTCGCCGCGCTCGACCGCGTGGACGTCGAGCACCGTGGCGTGCACGCGCAGGGCGTCGCGGTCGCCGAGCCACAGCGAGGTGCCGATGCGCGGCCGGAAGGTGAAGTCGGGCCAGCGGTGGCGCAGCGTGTCGAGCTCGCCGGCGCTGAGGTGGGAGACCCAGACCGTCCGGGCTCCCCCCGCCCGGTCGTGCTCGGCCTCCGGCAGCCCCGCCCCGACGACGTCGTTGAGGAGCCGGTCGACCTCGGTGACGTGGGTGCCCTGGCCCAGCGGCAGGTGCAGCGCCACGCCCTCGAGGTGGGCGCCGCGCCCGCGGAGCACCTCGGCGGTGCCCCACAGCTCGCGGGCGGTGAGGCCGTGGCGCTGCATCGAGGTGGCGCGCTCGAGGACGAAGCGGGCGTCGGGCCGACGCGAGAGCAGGTCGGTGAGGTCCTCGGGCCGCGAGACCGTGTGGACGAGACGACGCGTCAGCGAGGCGTCGGCGGTGGCCTCCAGGGCCGGGCCGAAGGGGCGCCAGGGCGTGAGGACGAGCAGCGAGCCGGCGTACCGCTGGGCGACCTCGGGCAGCTCGGAGTAGGTGCCGACGGCCAGCGTGTCGGCGGTGGTGGGCGCGAGGTCCTGGTCGCACAGCCACTGGGCACGCCGGGCGAGCCGGCCGGTCGTGAAGCCGTAGCCGTTGCCCTTGGCGACGGGGACGAGGCCGGGGAACCGCTCGGCGGTGGCACGGAGGTGGGCGCGCCAGCGCTCGCCGTCGACGCTCAGGGTGAGGCTCATCGGGTGCTCACCTGCGCGCCATGTAGAGCTCGAAGGCCTTGTAGAGCGGCCGGTTGAGCGGGAGGTCCCACTCGCCGGCGTGCTCGACGGCCTCGCCGCCGGTGCCGACCTTGAACTGGATGAGACCGACGTGGGAGTCCTCGGAGTCGAGGGTGTCGGTGATGCCGCGCAGGTCGTAGACGGCCGCACCGGCCGCGAGCGCGTCGCGGATCATCTGCCACTGGACCGCGTTGGAGCCGCGGACCTCGCGCTTGTCGGTGGAGGAGGCGCCGTAGGAGTACCACGCGTGCTCGCCGACCCGGATCGCGATGGTGGCGGCCACGAGGTCGCCCTCGTGACGGGCCTCGTAGAGACGGATCCGGTCGCTCTCGCCGACCGCCTCGCCGTCGGCGGCCAGCGCCTCGACCATCACGCGGAAGTAGGAGAGGGGTCGCGGTGTGAAGTGGTCGCGCTCGGCGGTGTGGACGTAGAGGGCGTGGAAGTCCTCGAGCCGGGCCAGGGCCTCCTCGCGACCCTCGCTGGCGGTGACCTCGACACCGAGCTTGGCGGCCTTCTTGATGTTGCGACGCCACAGCTGGTTCATGCCCCTGAGCACGGCGTCCTCGTCGAGGGCCGTGCCGTCGGCGTCGCGCAGCGGCACCTGGAAGACGAACTGCGGCTGGCCGGCGGCGAACCCGCCCTCGGCCACCTGGGGACGCCAGCCCAGCTCGCGCAGCTGGGTGACGACGCGGGCACCGGCGGTGTCGCGCTCGGTGGGGGCGAGGTCGCCGAGGCGGCGTACGTCGTCGTCGGCGATGCCGTCCTTGACCTGCTGGGCGCTCCAGCGGGCCGTCACGACCGGGGGCCCGATCCGGATCCCGAACGCACCGCGCGCCTTCACGTGGGCGGCCAGCGCCGGCAGGGCCGAGGCGAGGTCGACCTCAGCCCAGTCGAGCACCGGCCCCTCGGGCACGTAGGCGAGGAACCGCTTGACCTTCGGCAGCTGGCGGTAGAGCACGAGGGCGACGCCGACCAGGCTCTCGCCGTCGAAGAAGCCGACCGACTCGCGGCGCCACTCGGACTTGACCCGGCCCCAGCCCGGGGTCTGCAGGAAGCTGGCCGACGCACGGGCGGCGAGGTGCTCGCGGTGGGTGGCCTCGTCGATCTCGCGGACCTGGAGGGGGGCGGGTCGCGTCGGGGTCGGCACGGTCAGAGACGTTACAGCCGCGCGCGCAGCCACTCGAAGTCCGCCACGTGCGACTCGGCCGGACCGGGGGTCTCGCACACCACCGGCGCCGCGGCGTCACGGACGACGGCGGCGAGCAGGTCGGGGTCGATCCGACCGGCGCCGAAGCTGGCGTGCCGGTCGGCGCCGGAGTCGAAGTCGTCGCGGCTGTCGTTGGCGTGGACGAGGTCGATGCGTCCGGTGATGGCGCGGACCTCCTCGACCACGGTGCCCAGGTCGTTGCCGCCGGCGTGGGCGTGGCAGGTGTCGAGGCAGAAGCCGACCTGCTCGAAGCCCTCGGCCGCGGAGATCGCGTCCCACACCCGGCCGATCCGGTCGAGGTAGCGGGTCATCGCGTTGTCGCCGCCGGCGGTGTTCTCGATCAGCAGCGGGAGCTTGAGGTCGGTGGCCTCGATGGCCTTGCGCCAGTTGTCGAAGCCCTTCTCCGGGTCGTCGGCCTTGTTGACGTGCCCACCGTGGACGATCAGGCCCTTCGCGCCGATCTCCGCCGCGGCGTCGACGTGCTGCTGGAGCAGCTTGCGGCTGGGGATGCGGATGCGGTTGTTGGTCGTGGCGACGTTGGTGGCGAGCACCACGCGGCGCTTCGAGCCCCCGCGCGGGCGGAACACGCGGTGCTGCTCCTCGGCCGAGAGCCGGCTGTAGAGGGGCAGCACGTCGACGCCGCGGCGGAGATCGGCGCGAAGGG
>NZ_LUPI01000036.1:0-13606 GCF_001627265.1 Nocardioides sp. REDSEA-S30_B4
GGCGAGGACCGATCGCCGGGGGCCGCCGGCACGGGGCATCGGGGGGTCGAGCCGGTCGCGCACGTCGGGGACCGGGTGCTCGCGGCTCCACGGCGGGCCCAGCGGCAGGTGCAGCGACCGGAGGGCCGCCCGGGCGGCGTCGGCATCGACGGGACGCCGGGCCGGGTCGGGGTGGCGCAGCGCGCTGAGCAGCGGGGCCAGCGGACCGGGCGGCACCGGCGCGGCCGGCCCGGAGCCGGTGAGGAGCTGGGTGCCGACCACGCCGGCGGCGTACAGGTCCTGCGCAGGGGTGGCGGGGCCGCCGTGGAGCAGCTCGGGCGGGAGGAACCCGTCGGTGCCCACCGGGCCGGGGACGCGCGTGAGGCGGCTGTCGCCGGAGACCACCGCCACGCCGAAGTCGGCGAGCAGCAGCCGGGGACGGCCGGTGCCGGTGGGCTCGAGCAGCAGGTTGGCCGGCTTCACGTCGCGGTGCACGACCCCGGCCCGGTGCACCGCGGCCAGGGCGTCGAGCAGCTGGTCGAGCAGGGCGGCGGCGTACGTCGTGGGCAGCGGGCCGTGCTCGGCCAGCAGGTCCTCGACCGTGCCGCCGCGGACCAGGCGGGTGGCCAGGGCCACCCGGTCGTCCTCGGCGACCCACCCGACGGGGGCCAGGACGTGCGGGTGCCGCACGCGCACCGCCTGCTCCCGCACGAAGCGCAGCAGCGTGGCCGACCCGGGGTCGTGCTGGCCGAGGACCTTCAGGGCCACCTCGTCGCCGGTACGCCGGTCGACGGCCCGCCACACCGAGCCCATGCCCCCGCTGCCGAGGTGCTCGCCCAGGAGGTAGCGACCGCCGACCAGGCGGTCGGGGCTGCGACGACGGCGGGTGAGCGGGAGCATCGACGCGGGTCCTACCCCGGTCGGGGCGCTCGCACGCGTGCCGGGACCGGATCACGCGTGCGCGCGGGTTGGGAGGGTGCCCCGCGCCGCTGGTAGCCTGCCCCGTCCCTCTCCGCAGGTCACCGATGGCCGTCGGGGTGGACACCGCCGGCGTCGTCCGGCGGGACGCAAGCCCTCCTGCCACGGAGAGACCGTGGCCGCTCTAGTCCAGAGGAGGTGGAGACCGCTTTGCGTGCATATGAAGTCATGGTCATCCTCGACCCGAGCCTCGAGGAGCGCACGATCGCTCCTTCGCTCGAGAAGTACCTGAACGTCGTGACCAAGGACGGCGGCTCTGTGGAGTCCGTCGACGTCTGGGGTCGTCGTCGTCTCTCGTACGAGATCAAGAAGAACGCCGAGGCCATCTACGCCGTCATCACGCTCAACGCAGAGCCGGCCACGGTCAAGGAGCTCGACCGCCAGCTGACCCTCAACGAGGCGATCCTGCGCACCAAGGTCATCCGCCCCGACGCTCGCTGAGGACCTCCGGGCCGGCCTCGGTCGCGCCCGGTCCCTCGGTCGTCTGTGGATGACCCCTGTCCGTTGTCGGTCCCTCGCGAGAGGATCGCCGGGACAACGACATCGGACACACCGCGTCGGTCCCACCCGGACCGCACACCAACACGTTGGGAGACACCCCATGGCAGGCGAGACCGTCATCACGGTGGTCGGCAACCTCGTCGACGATCCCGAGCTGCGCTTCACCCCCTCCGGGGCGGCCGTGGCCAACTTCCGGATCGCGTCGACGCCGCGGAACTTCAACCGGCAGACCAACGAGTGGGAGGACGGCGAGGCGCTGTTCCTGTCCTGCTCGATCTGGCGGCAGGCCGCGGAGAACGTCGCCGAGTCCCTCCAGAAGGGAATGCGCGTGGTCGTGCAGGGTCGGCTCAAGAGCCGCTCCTACGAGACCCGCGAGGGCGAGAAGCGCACCGTCATGGAGCTCGACGTGGAGGAGGTCGGTCCGTCGCTGAAGTACGCGACCGCCAAGGTCACCCGCACCACCCGCCAGGGTGGCGGGGGTGGCTTCAACGGCGGTGGCGGCGGTGGCGGCGGCTACTCCGGTGGCGGCCAGGCACCGGCCCAGGGCAACGACCCGTGGGCCACGGCTGGTCCCCAGGGAGGCGGCCGTCCCCAGGGCGGCGGCGGTGGCCAGGGCGGTCAGGACCCGTGGGGGGCGCCCGGCGTCTCCGACGAGCCGCCGTTCTGATCGAGCGACGCACCAGCTCCACCTGAAGCAATCCGCAATTCGTTCCTCAACCATTCCGACCCGGTAGCCACTCCGGGACGGGCTTCTAGAAAGGAAGCACCACAATGGCCAAGGCAGTGATGCGCAAGCCCAAGAAGAAGGTTTGCCAGTTCTGCAAGGAGAAGGCGACCGGTGTCGACTACAAGGACACCACCCTGCTCCGCAAGTTCATCTCCGACCGCGGCAAGATCCGCGCGCGTCGGGTCACCGGCAACTGCGTCCAGCACCAGCGCGACGTGGCGACCGCCGTCAAGAACGCTCGTGAGGTGGCTCTGCTGCCCTACACCTCGACCGGTCGCTGAGAAGGGGGCTCGAGAAGATGAAGCTCATCCTGACCCAGGAGGTCACCGGTCTCGGTGGCCCCGGCGACGTCGTCGAGGTGAAGGACGGCTACGGCCGCAACTACCTCGTGCCCCAGGGCGTGGCGATCCGCTGGACCCGTGGCGGCGAGAAGACCGTCGAGTCCATCAAGGCGGCCCGCAGCTCGCGTGCCGTCCGCGACCTCGGCCACGCCGAGGAGGTCAAGGCCAAGATCGAGGGCCAGACCGTCAACGTGTCGGTCAAGGCCGGCGAGACCGGCCGTCTCTTCGGCGCCGTGACCGTCGCCGAGATCGCCGCGGCGATCAGCGAGGCGACCGGTGAGTCCGTCGACAAGCGGACCATCGCCGTCGACCACGCCGTGCGCACCCTCGGTTCGCACCAGGTGACCGTGCGCCTGCACGAGGACGTCCTCGCCACCGTGGCGATCAACGTCGTCAAGGCCTGACGCACCCGCAGCACCAGCACAGAGCCCCCGCCCGGTGGTCCGGGCGGGGGCTCTGTCGTCGCTGGGCGGAAGCGGACCGACTCGGTTGTCGGGCTGGGTCTCGACACGCCGGTCGCGGCTTCGTCCCTCAGTCGCGCGGCTCGCTGGACCCGCTCGGCGTCGTGCGTCGGCGGGGCCGATGGCTGGCCTTGCCGCGTCCGACTGGTGTCTCGACACGGGCGTCGCGACTTCGTCCCTCAGTCGCGGCCCTGCTCGACCCGTTGACCCACGGTGCCCGCGGCTGCGCCGCGGGCACCTGGTCAACGCATCATGATGGCGTCGACGGCGACCGGCTTGTTGCGCGAGTAGGTCCGGAACTTCAGCTTGCCGGTGAAGGACTTGCTGCTCTGGTTGCGCAGGATCACCACGGCTTGGCGCTCGACCGTCTTGCTCTTGATCTTGGCCTTCTGCCACGAGCCGCCGGGCACCTTGTACTTGAGGATGCCCACGTCGGGCCGCGTCGTGCAGATCAGGCGCACCTCACGCACGTCGGTGCCGCGCACCGAGAAGCGCGCGTTGAACCGGGTGGTCTCGATGTAGGAGCCACCGAAGGCCTTGCGTGAGGAGGACTCGCTCCACTTCTTGTTCTTGGGCTTCTCGATGTCCGCCGGCACGGTGAACTCGGTGGTCGCGGGGTCGGGGTCGACGTTGCCGGCGGGGTCGGTGGTGCCGACGCTGAGCGTCTTGGTGCCGGCGGAGAGGTTCTTGAAGGTGGTGTTGCCGTTGGCGCAGGGGAACACCTCCTCCTCGATCAGGCACGTGTAGGACACGTTGCCCTCCGACGCGGCCAGCCGGAAGGTCGGGCTGTCGGTGGTGAGCATCGGCAGCTCGGGGGTCTCCGCGTCGTACGGCGTGTTGAAGATGTAGGTCTGCGGCGCGCGCGTGTCGACCTTCACCACGGCGACCTCGGCCGACTCCTGCACGTCGGGCAGGTCGGTGTCGGCGGGCGAACCGGGGATGAGCGGGTTGGTGCTCGGGTCGTCGGTGGCGTCGATCTGACGGTCGGCGGCGTCGAAGGCACGGACCTTGAAGGTGTAGGGCACCGACGTGGTGTCGGCGAGGTCGTCGTAGGTGACCGGGCTGGTGCAGCTCGTCCAGGACGTGGGCTCGGCGGCGGTGGAGTAGAACTGGCACTCGAAGCCGATGACGTCCTGGTCCTCGTCGAGGTGGGCGCCGCTGAAGGTGAAGGTCAGCGAGTCGGTCGCGACGTAGCCGCCGTTGTTGGGGGCCGGCGTGATGCTCTCCAGGGTCGCCTCGGGCGGGACCTGGTCGTCGCAGCGTCCACCGGGCTGGAGGAACGGGATGGGTCCGGCGCCGGTCTCGACCTCGGTCAGGCAGCCGTTGGCGGCGACGGCGGCCGGAGCGAAGGTGACGGGCAGCAGGGCACCCAGCAGCGCGGCGGCGGACACGGCGGCCGTGACGGTGGCCGGTCGGCGCAGGCGAGGGGTACGGGTCATGGTGGGGGGTCCTCGGGGGTCGGGTGCAGCGGTGCCGGGCGGTGCGTGGCCGCCTCTCTGCCAGGTCAACGGGGCAGGACCGTCTCAGGCTACGAAGCCTGGCGGGATTTCGGGTGGGAATGGACTGCGTCCGCTGGTCGGTCGCCTGATCGACGGGCGGTGGACTCCTCAGGTTCCCGGTCAGGTTCCCGGTCAGGCTCCCGGTCAGGCTCCCGGTCAGGTTCCCGGGATCGCGCGGGGGCGGCCGCCCGCCCAGGGGGCGCGGGCGCTCGTCAGCGTGAGCACCACGAGCAGGACCAGCGCCAGCGTCGCGCACAGGACGGCGATGCCGGCCAGGGCGTCCGCGCCGGCGCCGAAGACCAGCACGGGGAGCACCGCCGCGCCGACCACCAGCGTCTCCGCGGTCGCGAACCACGCGGCGCGCGACCCCTCCTCCGCGGCGCGGGCGGCGCGGCGCAGGCCGTCGGCGAGCAGGAACAGGTAGGCCAGCTGCGGCAGGCTCAGCGCCCAGGAGAGCGACTCGTCGGTGTCGGCGACCCGCTCGGCCACCCCGGGTGGCCAGATGACGGCGGAGGCGACGAGCGCGAGCGCGGCCGCGACGACCATGGCGTCGCGGCGGTGGATCTCCCGGGGCAGGGCGAGCGTGCCGAGGAGCACCAGCGCCCAGCCGATCGGGTCGGGGAGCAGGTCCCAGCCGTTGCCGTCGACCACGAGGGCCACGATCACCAGCCCGAGCGCGACGGGCTGCAGCGGGATCATGCGCGCACCCTACGGGCGCTCGTGGGCCCCCGCCGCAGGCGCGTCCCCGAGGACCAGCCAGCGGTCGCCGCGCGCCCGCAGGACGAGGACCAGGCACCGGGTGCCGATGAAGACCGCCCCGAACACGGCCCACACCGCGACCAGACCGGTGCCGCTGCCCAGGAGGAGGAGCACCGGGGCGTAGGCGAGCAGCACCAGCAGGCCCGCCCACGCGAGGTAGACGCCGTCCCCGGCGCCGATGAGCACGCCGTCGAGGACGAAGACGACCCCCGCGACGGGCTGGAAGAGGGCCGCGGTGAGGAGGACGGGGACGAGGAGGTCGTGGACGTCCGGGTCGGAGGTGAAGACGGGTCCGAGCAACGGGGAGGCGGCGGCGAGGCCCGCGCCGGTCAGGACCCCCGACCACAGGCCCCACCGGGTCATCCGGGCGGTCAGTCGCCGGGTGGTCCCGGCGTCACCGGCCCCGAGGGCTCGGCCGGTCAGGGCCTGGGCGGCGATGGCGACCGCGTCGAGCACGAACGCCAGGAAGGTCCACAGGGTCATCGCGAGCTGGTGCGTGGCGATGCGGGTGGCACCGGCCGCGTCGGCACCGGCACCGCTGGCGACCACGTAGGCGGTGAGGACGATGGCGGCGCGCAGGGTGAGGGTCCGGACGACGAGGGGGACCCCGGTCCGGGCTGCTCGGGCGACACCGGCGGGCGAGGGACGCAGGCGGGCGTCGTGAGCACGGGCCCCGCGGACGAGCACCCCGACCAGGGCCGCCGCCATCGCCGACTGGGCCAGCACCGACCCGATCGCCGCCCCGGTGACACCCCATCCGACGCCGTGCACGAGCACCACGTTGAGGGCGAGGTTGCCCAGGTTCCCGACCACGGCCACGACCAGGGGCGTACGGGTGTCCTGGAGCCCGCGCAGGACACCGGTGACCGCGAGGACGACCAGCAGCGGGGCCGTCCCGGCGAAGGAGACGGCCAGGTAGTCCACGGCGTGCTCCTCGACGGGGCCGGTGACGTCGAAGAGCCCGACCAGCCAGGGGGTCAGCGCGATGCCGGCGACGGTCACGACCGCGCCGATGAGGACGGCGAGCCAGGTGCCGTCGACGCCGAGGGCGAGCGCACCGCGCTGGTCGCCGGCGCCGAGGCGCCGGGCGACGCCGGCGGTGGTGCCGTAGGCCAGGAAGATGCACAGGCCGACGGCCGTCTGGAGGACCACGGCTGCGACGCCGACGCCGGCGAGCTCGGCGGTCCCGAGGTGCCCCACGACGGCTGCGTCCCCGAGCAGGAACAGCGGCTCGGCGACCAGGGCGAGGAACGCGGGGACCGCCAGGCGCAGGATCTCCCGGTCGGTCTCCGACCGCACTCTCACGAGCCCCTCCCGAGCAGCAATAGTCCGAACGGGCCAGGTGCCGATGGCCCCGGTGGAAAAGTCGCCGAAACTGTGGGAAACCTACCCGGGGGTCGTCCGTGTCGACATACCGACCGGCGACGTCCGGGTGACGAGAATGTGAACCGGATCACCACGAGAAAATCTTCTGTGCACAGCTGTGAGGGGACGTCTTCCCAGGTCAGAGGTCACATACGACCGGTATGGGACTCGATTTCCACAGGACTGTCCCCATCCTGTGCACACGGATCCACCGGTCCTCCACGGGGTCTCCCCAGTTATCCCCAGGGCCTGTGGACAAGGTGCTTCCCGCGAGGGGCTACCGGCACGTACGTTCGCGCGGTCGCCGGGGCTTCCTCCCCGCGTGCCCACCCTCGGTGCGCGGCTCGGCCGGAGCCGTTGTCGGCGCTCGGTCCTAGCCTCGACGCCACGACCCAGCACCAGCCTCAGACCCAGCCTCAGACCCCCCAGAGAACTCAGCCAGGGAGCGCGCGTGAGCATCACCGAGGACCAGCACGGGCACCTCGACGAGCCTCCCTTCGAGGACTGGGGCGACGGCCCGGTCTCCTACGCGCCGGGCGAGCGGCCGACCAAGCCGGGCGACCGCACCCCGCCGCAGGACATGGCCGCCGAGCAGTCGGTGCTCGGCTCGATGCTGATCAGCAAGGACGCCTGCGCCGAGGTCTCGGAGGTGCTGCGCGGCACCGACTACTACCGCCCGGCCCACGAGACGATCCACGACGCGATCATCGACCTCTACGGCCGCAGCGAGCCGGTGGACATGATCACGGTGGCCGCCGAGCTGCAGCGACGCGGCGAGCTCGAGCGCATCGGCGGTGCGCCGTACCTCCACACGCTCTCGGCCAACGTGCCGATCGCCGCCAACGCCGGCTACTACGCCGAGATCGTCCGCGAGAAGGCGATCCTGCGCCGCCTGGTCGACGCCGGCACGCGCATCGTCCAGATCGGCTACGCCGGCGAGGGCGAGGTCGACGACATCGTCGACCAGGCACAGGCCGAGGTCTTCAAGATCGCCGACAAGCGCGGCGGCGAGGACTACGCGCCGCTCTCGGACATCATGGACGGCGTCCTCGACGAGATCGAGGCGATCGGCAACCGCGAGGCGGGTCTCTACGGCGTGCCCACCGGCTTCGCCGACCTCGACGAGCTGACCAACGGTCTGCACTCGGGACAGATGATCATCGTCGCGGCGCGTCCGGCCATGGGCAAGTCGACCCTGGCTCTGGACTTCTGTCGTGCGGCGTCGATCCACAACAACCTGAGCAGCGTCTTCTTCAGCCTGGAGATGACGCGCTCGGAGATCACCATGCGCCTGCTCTCGGCCGAGGCGAAGGTGCCGCTGAACCACATCCGCAACGGCAACATGGGCGACGAGGACTGGACCAAGCTGGCGCGCAAGATGGGTGAGGTCTCCAGTGCGCCGATGTTCATCGACGACAGCCCGAACATGACGATGATGGAGATCCGGGCGAAGGCGCGCCGCCTCAAGCAGCGCCACGACCTGAAGCTGATCGTCATCGACTACCTCCAGCTGATGACCTCGGGCAAGAAGGTCGAGTCGCGCCAGCTGGAGGTCTCGGAGTTCTCCCGCCAGATCAAGCTGCTCGCCAAGGAGCTCGAGGTCCCGATCATCGCGCTCTCCCAGCTCAACCGTGGCCCCGAGCAGCGCGGCGACAAGCGGCCGATGATGAGCGACCTCCGCGAATCGGGGTCGATCGAGCAGGACGCCGACATGGTGATCCTGCTCCACCGCGACGACGTCTACGAGAAGGAGTCGACCCGCCCCGGCGAGGCCGACCTGATCGTGGCCAAGCACCGCAACGGCCCGACCCGTGACCTCACCGTCGCCTTCCAGGGGCACTACAGCCGCTTCGTCGACATGGCGCACTGAGGGCGATGTCGATGTCGAGATGCAGCGGACTTTTCCAAACCGACGCAACATCTTTTCAACACTGGATCACTAGACATTGCCTTGAGGTTCACTGGTGGCGACGACGACTCAGATTCGGCCGTTCGATGACGCGACCGTGACAGCGGTCGCGAAGGCGATCGGTGATCTCTACTCCGGAACGGAGCTGTCGCAGGTGCTCACCACAGCGAAACTGGCTGACCCTGACGGCGAAGGCACCACGAAGTGGAAGCGGCTGTACAACGCCCTCGCCGCTCACCAGAACCAGCACGGGAATGGGAAGGCCACTGTTGCGCTGATCAGTACGGCGATGGCGCCGACTCGGACCCTGGATCGAATCGACAGGGCCGCGGTTGCGCGGGACACACTGAGCCGGGTGCTCTCGCTGTCCGGGCTCGGCGTCGGCAAGGACGGCCGGGTCCACCGGGCCCCGCAGGCACGGACCGACACCGACGCCCACTCTCGGGCGACTCGGCTGCGAGCTCGCCTTGAGAGTCGAGGCATCCACACGATCGTGTTGAGCGGCATCAGGGACGAGTGGCTGCGCACCGACTACTACGACGCGGTCTTCGAGTCGATCAAGCTGTTGGGTCATCGCCTGCGCTCGATGGCCGGCCTCGACCTGGACGGCCACAAACTCGTCGACGCAGCTCTGTTGGGCTCAGCTCCGAAGGTCCTCCTGAACGCCTACGTGACCGCGACCGAGAAGAATGAGCAGCGTGGTGTCGCGTCCCTGGCGCAGGGGCTGTTCAGCTCGATACGGAATCCCCAGGCTCATCAGCCGCGATCGGTCTGGACAATGGACGAACAGGATGCCCTCGACGTGCTCGGGACGCTCTCCCTGATCCACAGGCGGCTTGATAGAGCGACGCTGCGTGGTTAGATCGCTCGCCGGTTCGTCGGCGTCGTGACGGCTGCCAAGATGGCTCCTGACACTGTCAGCGAGTGAAGGACGCGCGTGCCACCGAAGAAGAGGGCCCAACCGGCGAAGAGTCTCGAGGCGACGCTGTGGGATGCGGCGGACGAACTGCGCGGCAAGATGGACTCCGCCCAGTACAAGCACGTCGTCCTCGGCCTGATCTTCCTCAAGTACGTCTCGGACACTTTCATGGTCAGGCACCGCGAGCTCGCGAGGCTGGTCGACGATCCTGAGTCGGACTACTTCATGCCGAACGACGCGGCGAAGCGGTCGGTGCTTGAGGATCGCGACGAGTACACCGCAGAGGGTGTCTTCTGGATCCCTGAGGGCCACCGCTGGGACGACCTTCGCAAGGCGGCGAAGCAGCCGGACATCGGCAAGCGCGTCGACGACGCGATGGAGGCCATCGAGCGGGAGAACCCGACGCTCAAGGGCGTCCTGCCGAAGAACTACACCCAGCGTGAGCTGAGCCCGGAGAACATCGGCGGCCTGATCGACACCTTCTCTAGACAGGACCTCGCTGCTGAGGAGTACAAGGGCCTCGACGTGCTCGGCCGGGTCTACGAGTACTTCCTCGGCCAGTTCGCCTCCAACGAGGGCAAGAAGGCCGGTGAGTTCTACACGCCCCGCTCGGTCGTCGAGCTACTCGTCGAGATGCTCCAGCCGTACCACGGGCGCGTGCTCGACCCCGCCTGCGGCTCCGGCGGCATGTTCGTCCAGGCCGACAAGTTCGTGGCCGCACACGGCGGCAGCCGCAACGACCTGTCGGTCTTCGGTCAGGAGTCGAACCCGACGACCTGGCGGCTTGCGAAGATGAACCTCGCTCTGCGTGGCATCGAGGGCAACTTAGGTCCGGAGTGGGGCGACTCGTTCCACAAAGACGCCCACGCCGACCTGCGCGCCGACTTCGTCATCGCGAACCCACCTTTCAACGACAGCAAGTGGGGCGGCGAGCGGCTGCGCCAGAACGTGCGGTGGAAGTATGGCGTTCCGCCGGTCCAGAACGCGAACTACGCCTGGCTCCAGCACTTCCTCCACCACTGCGCGCCGACCGGCACCGTGGGCACCGTCCTCGCCAACGGCTCGCTGTCGAGCGAGCAGAACGGCGAAGGTGAGATCCGCAAGGCGATGGTGGAAGCGGACGTGGTCGAGTGCATCGTCGCCCTGCCGCCCCAGCTCTTCTACGGCACCGCTATCCCGGTCTGCCTGTGGTTCCTGACCAAGAACAAGGCAGGTCTGGCGAACGGAACGAAGACCCGACCACGGCAGGGCGAGACGCTCTTCATCGATGCTCGGCAGGTCGGCTTCATGGAGACCCGGACCCTGCGGGCGTTCTCCGAGGCCGACGTCATGCTGATCGCCGACACGTACCACGCGTGGCGCGGCAGCGAGACGAGCGCGGGTCAGGAGTATGCCGACGTGGCGGGCTTCTGCCGCGCCGCCACTACCGAGGAGATCGCCGAGCACGGCTACGTCCTCACGCCCGGCCGTTACGTCGGCAGCGAGGCCGCCGAGGACGACGGCGAGCCGGTCGACGCTAAGATCGCCCGGTTGTCCGAGGAGATCCGCGACGGATTCAAGAAGCGCGAGGAACTCCAGGCCACGGTCCTTTCGGCGCTCGATTCGCTGGTGGTCGCCGATGAGTGATCGGGTGCTCGGCGATCTCGCCGACCTCACAGTCGGTCATGTCGGCCCAATGGCCTCCGAATACGTCGATGAGGGTGTTCCGTTTCTTCGATCGCTCAACGTGCGGCCGTTCCGAATTGACCTCGATGGCGTCAAACACATCTCCGAGAGCTTTCACCAGCGACTTGCGAAGTCGGCCCTCAAGCCCGGAGACGTCGTAGTCGTGAGAACCGGCGCTCCCGGGACCGCTGCCGTAGTCCCAGCGTCGCTGCCCGTCTCGAACTGCTCCGATGTCGTGATCGTCAGGCCCGGCCCAGATCTCGACTCGCGCTACCTCGCGTACCTGATCAACAGCGTCGCTCGGGGATACATCGACTCTCGGACGGTCGGCGCTGTGCAGCAACACTTCAACGTCGGCGCTGCGAAGGGGATCCCTATACCCGCGGCCACGCTCGAGGAGCAGCGGCGGATCGCCTCAGTCCTCGGCGCCCTCGACGACTTGGTCGAGGTAGAGGAACGCGGAGCCGCACAGGCCGACGAACTTTGGCGTGCCGTCCTAGCAGCGTCACGCCACGACAAAGAGTCTGTTCCGCTGTCGTCGCTCGCATCGTTCGTCAACGGAAAGAACTTCACGAAGGGCGGAGGCGCCCATGGTCTTCCAGTCATCCGCACCCCAGAGGTTCGAAACGGGCCAACCTCATCGACGGTGCGTGCTGACGTGACGGCTTCAGCGGAGAACCTGGCGGATCCGGGCGACATCCTGTTCGTATGGTCGGGCAGCCTGCTCGTCTCGCGGTGGCGATGGACCCAGGGGCTCGTGAACCAGCACATCTTCAAAGTGATCCCGAACGTGGGCGTCCCCGACTGGCTGGTTCTCTGGGCTATCGAGGAGTTGATGGAGGATTTCCTCGGTCTCGCAGCCGACAAGGCCACGACGATGGGGCACATCAAGCGAGCGGACTTGGACCGAGTGGTCAATGTCCCGGAGCGGTCGGCCTGGGAAGACCTCGAGGCGAAGATCCGCCCGTATTGGGACGAGGCACTGTCAGCACAGATGCACGCATCAGATATCGCCGCAGCCCGTGACGAGCTCCTGCCGCTCCTGATGTCAGGTCGGCTGCGCGTGTCTGAGGATCTGGCGGTGCTGTGATGGTCGGGCCGACCGAGGACGAGCTTGAGCGCTGGGTGTTGGAGATCCTCTCCGAACTTGGGTGGACTCACGTCTACGGTCCAGACATCGCGCCTGGTGAGCCCGGTGCTGAACGCCGCGACTACCGCGACGTCGTCCTGACGGGCCGCCTGTCCTCGGCCGTCGCCAAGCTGAACCCGCAATTGCCGCCGGACGCCGTCGCCGACGTCGTGAGCACTGCGTTGCGAGCGGAGTCGCCGCTCATCGAGACCGAGAACTGGAACGGCTACCGCTACCTCATCCAGGGCGTCCCCGTGGAGTACCGCGACGAGCAGGGGGCGCTGCGCAGCGACCGCGCATGGCTGATCGACTGGGAGCACCCGAAGAACAACGACATGACCGCGATCAACCAGTTCAGCATCACGGGGCCGAAGAAGACCCGCCGGCCCGACATATTGCTGTTCGTCAACGGCCTGCCGCTGGCCATCTTCGAGCTGAAGCGTGTCGGCAAGACCTATGCGCGGGTCGACGGGGCGTTCCGGCAGCTGCAGACATACCGGAGCCAGATCCCCGAGGTCTTCAAGTGGAACCAGATCGCGGTCGTCTCCGACGGTATCGACGCCCAGGCCGGATCGTTCTCCGCGCCCTGGAACCACTGGGCTTCCTGGAAGACGATCGACGGGGCGCGCCGCGACCCCCGCAACGTCGAGGGGCTCCGGATCCCGCGCATCGAGGTTCTGACCCGGGGGATGTTCCGCCTCGACGTCTTCTTCGACCTCTGCCGCAACTTCATCGCGACCTTCGGCGAGGGCACCGAGACCCGGAAGGCGGTCGGGAAGTATCACCAGTACTGGGCGGTGAACAAGGCGGTCGCGCAGACGCTGGAGTCGGTCGAGACCGACGGCCGGATCGGCGTCGTGTGGCACACGCAGGGGTCGGGCAAATCGCTGGAGATGGCGTACTACGCCGGCAAGATCATGCGGCATCCCGGCATGGAGAACCCGACGGTCGTCGTCGTCACCGACCGCAACGACCTCGATGACCAGCTGTTCGATGAGACTTTCGCGCCGACCAAGCCTGGCTCGCCGCTGCCGGAGACGCCGGTCAAGGCAGAGTCCCGTGCCCACCTCAAAGAGCTGCTAGCCGGTCGAGAGTCGGGCGGGATCATCTTCACGACGCTGCAGAAGTTCGGCCTCACGAAGGAGGATCGTGACGCTGGGCGGAGCTTCCCGCCGCTCTCGGATCGACTCAACATCGTGGTGATGGTCGACGAGGCTCACCGGTCGAACTACGACCTGATCGACGGGTTCGCCCGAAACGTTCGCGATGCTCTGCCTCAGCCCTGATCCACCGGTGAGGATTCGTCATCGGTGATTCTGGTGGATCGCGACGAGGTTCGCAGTGTGGGCGTGGGTGAGCTGCCGGCCGGTGCCG
>NZ_LUPI01000037.1:0-3766 GCF_001627265.1 Nocardioides sp. REDSEA-S30_B4
TCACCGACTGGCTCCACACCTACAATCACCACCGCGGTCACACCGCGCTCGGCGGCAAGTCACCAGCCGACCTTGTGCCCAACCTGTGTGGACAGAACAACTAGGACACCGGCTACAGGCATGGCGATAGGTCAGGAACGGCGTCGCTCCCTGCGCAGGAGGGAGCGCAGAGTCTCGGCGTTCGCGTAGCCGACCCGTAGCGCGATCTCGGCGGAGGTGAGGTCCGTGGTTGCTGAGAGGTGTCGAGCTCGTTCGATGCGAAGCCGTTGGACGAAGCCGAGCGGAGTGAGGTTGAGCGCCGCACGGACTCGTCGTTCGAGGGTGCGCCGGCTGGTGCCGAGCGACTGCGCGACGAAGGCGACGTTGAACGGTTCGTCCAGGTGGGCGCGCACGAAGCGTTCGAACTCCACGACGATCGGGTCCTCGTGCCGGAGATGTTCGTAGGCGACGAAGGCCGCCTGCGACGGACGCTCGTCGATGATGAGGAGCTTGGCGACATGTTGGGCCAGGTCGGGGCTGATCGATCGCACGAGTGAGAGCGCGAGGTCGATGTGGGCGAACGCGGCGCCGGCGGTGACGAGGTTCCCGTCGACCACGACCATGGTGTCGAGATCGAGAGCGACGGTCGGATAGCGCTTCAGGAACTCCGGCCCCAGGAACCAGCTGGTCGTCGCGCGCCGATGGTGCATCCGTCCGGTCTCGGCGACAGCGAACACGCCGGTGCACGCCGCGGCGATCTGGGTGGTCGCGTCGTCGAGGCGCGCGAGTGAGGCGATGACCGAACGAGCATCTCGGCTCTGGAGGGCGTCGTTGGTAGCGGCGGCCGTGAAGGTTCCGAGCGCAGGGACGACGACCACGTCGAACTCTGCGGACTCCGACAGCGGGTGGTCCACCGTCAGGGTCATCGATGCTGACGTGGTCACGTGCCGTTTCGGTCCGAGGATGGCGAGTTCGATCGGGTCGATCCGCGGGTCGACATCGCCGCGGGCTCCGTCGGCCACCCGCAGGATGTCGATGACCGACGCGACAGCCGAACCGAAGCAGCCGTCGATCGCGATCAGTCCGATACGCATGGCGCGAACAATAGCAATACTGCCGTATACGCCACTTCTCACATGTCCTTGCTCGGCCTACGCTGAACTCGCTTCACCAAGAGACCTCGACACCTAGGAGAACCACCCATGGCCACGCCCGCATCACTTCCGTACGCCTTCGTAGCCAAGATCGTCGCGGCCGATGGACAGCACGACGCGCTCGCCGATCTGCTCGCCGGCGCTGTCGCGCTCGCCAACGAGGAAGTGGGGACGATTGTCTGGTTCGCGGTCAGGACCCACGCCGACACCTTCTGGATCTTCGATGCATTCCCCGACGAGGCCGCTCGCGACGCCCACGCCAACGGCGCCATCGTCGCAGCCCTGACGGCCAACCAGCACCTCCTCGGCGCAGCACCCGAGATCCTGCCGGCCGACGTCCTCGCGTCCAAGCTCCCGTAGTCCGCCAACGCACGAGACGATCGCGCCCCGCCGAGCCATCGCCAGGTCGCGACGCGACGCCACGCTGCGTTGCCGAGCGGTGCGAGGCTTATCGGCACACGGACAGGATGCCGGCCGCGAGCGCTCAGCCGGCGAGAGGTCCGTCGCAGAGGAGAGCGACGTCGGTGTCGGGCAGAGCCGTGAGGCCTGCGCATCGCGCGACCACCAGAACCGAACAGCCTGTCGTGTGCTGGCTCAGGACATCGGAATGGGATGTGTCGGGTCATCGGCATTGCGGCCGCCCGGTGATCCGACACGGCCCGACGCTGGTCGGTGTCGAAGCGCCGTCTTGTCTTCACCGCTGTCCTTGCCGGTCCCGTCGTCGTCGAAGACGGGCTCTCAATCCAAGGAGGATGAGAGTCATGGCAGCACCCAGGAAGTACCCCGACGAGTTGCGTGAGCGGGCCACTCGTCTGGCCGTTGAGCTGCGAGCGAACCCAGCGACGAAGCAGGGCGCGATCGCTCGCGTCGCCGAGCAGCTCGGGATGCACCGCGAGACCCTGCGGCGCTGGGTCCGCCAGGCAGAGATCGGCGGCGGTACTCGTCCGGGCACCACGACCAGCGACGCCGAGCGGCTGGCCGACCTCGTTCGGGAGCTTCGACGTGTTCCCCGATGACGCCGGACGTGACGCTCACCTGTCCGGCCCTGTTGCGGTAGCTCTCGGCCAGCAGACCGGTACGTTGTTCTCCGAACCGACGATCGAGAAGCTCGACGTGTTGGGCTCCAAGCTTCCCGCCTGACACCACAGACCGGGAGTACTGACCCCGACATGAGGGGTCGCTGCGCACTGACTTCGGGCTGACACAGCCCGTTGACGTCGTGGCAGCGGCCCCTTCTCGTGCGGCCTATCGCACATCACCAACAGATCGAGGAATCGCGATGACAGGAACCGACGACGGCGTTGCCACGACGCGTGCACCCGAGGTAGCAGTGATCGGGGGCGGGATCGTCGGTCTGTCGACGGCGTACGCGCTGCGGGAGCAGGGCGTGCCGGTGCGTTTGTATGAGGCTGGTCTGCCCGGGACGGGTCAGTCGGCAGGCGAGTCGCGGATCTTCCGGCATGCCCACGACGACCCGCGACTCGTCGCCTTCGCACGCGAAAGCCGTGGGGTATGGGATGAGTGGGCCGAACACTTCGAGGTCGAGCTGGTCTCATCAGACGGTGTCGTGGCGATCGGAGACAGCGCCCTGGCGCGGTTGCGGGTGCTCGACGAGGTCGGCGGCGTGGAAGCGCACGAGATCGACGCAGCCGAGGTCGCCCAGCGGATGCCGCTGCTCGCTGGGTATTCGGGGCCAGCGGTGCTCGACGAGTCGGGCGGCGCGATCCGCACCCGCGCCGCAATCACGGCACTCACGGGTGCCCTCGCAGATGCGGTCACCACCGGTGAGGTCATCTCCATCGATCCCCGCGCCGACGGGACGGTCGAGGTGCGCAGCGTCACCGACCGGGCTGTCTACTCCAAGGTGGTCGTGTGCGCCGGCCGCGAAACCGCCCGTCTGGCACGCAGCGTCGGCCTGTCTCTGCCGGTTCGCCTTGCCGCACACGTCCGGCTGACCTTCGACGTGAAAGCCGCCGCCCCGGCACGAGTAGCGTGCCTGCAGGACAGCAGCGGCGTCTTCGGCGAAGTCGGCGTCTACGCGACGCCGCTACCGGGCAACAGCAGCTATTCGGTCGGACTCAGCGACACCGTCGGCGTCCGCGACGACGGAACCTTCATCGACCCGGCGGCGATTCGATCGCTGGACGAACGCGCACGCGAATACGTGACACGGGCGCTGCCCGGTCTCCACCCGGAGCCGCGCGACTTCCTTCACTGCTGGGTGACCGACCTCCCATGGAGCGAGGACGGCGTGGCCGTGTGGGAGGCAGGCTCGGTCTTTTTTGTGGCCGGTCACAATCTGTTCAAGCAGGCACCTGCGCTGGGTCGCGCTCTCGCCCGGGCTGCGACCGGCGGTGGCATCGCCGCCGAGCTCGAGCCGGGCGCGCGCCTGGGCGAACCACAGCAATAGGCTTCCGATCCAATCGACGTAGCATCCACGGGTCCTTCCGTGCGCGGCAGCCGACTGGCAAGGGCAAGCGTAGGTTGAGGTATGGATCAACAAGACCTTCCCTGTTCACGCAGCGCACCCCCGCCCGCTCATCGGCTGCTTGTTCCATTGACCTCAGAACCGGTGCCTGGCGAGGCTCGGTTCAGGCGTCCGGGCCGTCGCTCTCACATCGGCTGCCCACGCT
>NZ_LUPI01000038.1:0-49827 GCF_001627265.1 Nocardioides sp. REDSEA-S30_B4
CGGCACCGGCCGGCAGCTCACCCACGCCCACACTGCGAACCTCGTCGCGATCCACCAGAATCACCGATGACGAATCCTCACCGGTGGATCAGGGCTGAGTCACGCATGGAGCATGTTGGCGCGACGCCGACGAGGCGAGCAACGCGCAGGCCCACCGGCCTGCTGTCCGAACAGGCCCCGCCGCGCTCATCGGTGTCCAGGACGGTGGTTCCGGTGACAGGTAGGGATCGGCTGGCGGATCCCCACGCGGCCGTCCCTCCGAGGAGGGCCACATGCGTCAAGTGTCGTTGAGTACCCGGCCCCGTTTCGGCGACGACTGGGCGGAACGGGGCCGGGTTCGCGTCGCCTGTTCGATGGAGGTCGAGGAAGGCCGCCGCGAATCCGGTGGCGCCGAGAGGCTCTGGGTCCTCCAGGCGTCAGCGGTGGGCCGAACGTAATAGCGTCGCCCAGGTGACCGGCGGGTAAGAGACCGACGTCATAACGTCGAGCCGCGTCCGTATCAACCTTGGGCGAAACGAGGATGTCGATCGGCTATTAGCTGGACCATACGGGCCGGGTACCGCACGGGGACAGGGCTTGACTCCAGCACGCGGTTGCAGCACCCCTCTGGCCGCAACCTAGAGGTATCGCTGGAGCGGTAAGAGCCTGTTCGGGACACCGAGCCTGCGAGAAGCAGTCAGTACCCCGTCGCCGTTCGCGGCCGAGTTCTGGCGCGTTTGCTCCTCGGGAACTGCCTCGGGTCCTGTCGGGCCTCGTAACCGTCGTGCTCCGCTCAGCACGTGAGTCGTGGGGCCCGCGCCCGGGGGCGGCCGTCGAGCTATGACGTACGTCCCTACTGGCCAGTCGCGTATCGAACCGGCCGCGGGAACGCCTAACGTCACAACGGCGGAAGCCAGCCGGCCGGGGGGTCGCATGGCTGAGGCCAGCCGTCGCGTTGATCTGCTCCGTCGGTCAATTGGCGACTGCGGGCTCGCCGGCACAGACTTGCGGCGAGCCCGGAACCCCCACGAGACAAGGCACCACCTTCTCGTGGGCGGAGCAGGTCATCTGCTCGCAGCAAGGGATCGTCGGGGCGCGCTCCCTCCTTGGGCGAAACCCGCCGACGTGCCCTTGTATCTGAACGAGCGAGCGATCCACGAGGTGCTCGCTCGGTGGGAGCGAGCGTCAGCGATGCGATGCTCCGTCGCGGTTGGTACCGGTCGGGACGTCCCGCTTGTCGGCGTGTCTGTCGTGCACATTCGGCGCACAAGGGCGAGGTCGCAGACCCCTGTGGCCTGAGTCCTTTACCGCCGGTCGCGGTGGCCGCTACATCAGTCGGCAGCGCGTCCGGTGGGAGGTCGTAGCGCTTAGGGATCTACGTTCGGCGTTCGATGTCTGGCGGCATCGCGCCGGCGATCAGGCGAACTGCGTTGCGCACGGCTAGCCATTCGGCTCCGAGAAGAGTGCCGTCGGAGCGGCGACGTTCGAGGTGTGCCAGGAGCTGACCGACTGCTTCGGGATCGTTCCGGATGACCCGAAGGGCTTGCTCGGGGGAGGGGTGCGAGGCCTTCCGGGGGTTTGCGTCGGCGCTCGGAAGCGGCTGGCTGGAGGCGTCGGTCAGCGGCCCTGCAGCGGCCTGCACGTCCTGCGCTCGGTAACGCGGGACGTCGACCAGCCGGACCTCGACGGCGCCCTTCCGTGCGCCGAGCCGCCGCAAGGCGGCATCGTTCCGGCATCTGGTCGAGCACCAGACTGGGCGTCGGCCGACGCCCCGGTAGACGACTGTGCCGCCGCAGTTCGGGCAGGAGCGAACATCTTCTGGGTGCTGATCATGGTCGGCCATAGAAGGCTCCAGGCGACTGGGGACTCACCGTCGTTTCGCACAATCGAAACACTCGAGGGTCCGAGGATGCAAGAGGTGTGTGGCACTTGGTCGGTCGCGGAAATTTGGGGGGACGCAGAGGGGTGTCGGTGACGGCTGGGGCGTCGGGTTCGGATCGGCTGGACTGGCTGGGCCGAGGGAGCGGGTTTGAAGGTTTCTGCGGCTCGGTGATCGCTCGGGGACCGGGAAAATGTCGTAGGTGACTGTCAGAGTCCATGTCGACACGAGTGAGGACCAGATGAGTCAGCAGACGATCAAGCAGCAGGCGCGGCGTACGGCGCGGGATGGCCGAGAAGCGGCGGCGCGAGCGCGAGGAGCGGGTGCGCCGGGTGATCGACCTGGCCGAGCGGGTCATGGTCGCGATAGGTGAGCGCGACCAGGCGGTGATGGAAACCGAGAAGCGCGCCGGTGAGGCGCTGCGGGAGTTGACCGAGCGAGAGGGTCTATCCCTGAGCGAGGCCGTCGAGTGGTGCGGTGAGACGGTGAGCGTTCGGGAGGCGACGCGGCTGCGGCGGCTCGCCGGCGACCAGGCCGACAGTGGCGACGGCGAGCAGGGCGGCGACGGTGCGGCGGGGCTGGCGCCTGCCGGGAGCGGGGGAGCGGGTGCCGGTTCGGCGGCTGGATGACGCCGGCCTCACGGCGGTCGCGGCAGCGATCGCCGATTCGGCGGTGCTCACGCGGTACCGGGCGAAGGTCGCCACGGTGCCGGGCAGTGAGTGCCTGTGGTGGACCGGAGCGGTGGCCGGTCGGTCCGAGCGAGAGCGCACGGACGGCGGCGGCCATGGCCGGTTCTGGTACGCGCCGGGGCGGGTGATCATCGCGCACCGGTTCGCGTTTGCGGTGATGCACGGCGTGGACTCGCTCGCCCAGGCACGGCTGCTCGGGCATCGGTGTCACAACCCGCTATGCCAGCGGATCGCGCCGAACCACGTCGTGGTGTCGAGCGCGGCGCAGAATCGCCGGGAGTGGTCGGTACAGCCGCGGCTGCCCTACAGCCCGCTGGCCGACCCGCGTGGCCCGCGTCGGCAAGCGCGGGAGCTGCGCGACCTGGCGCGGGGAGGACCCGCAGCTGGTGGCCGACGACCTCGCGCGGCTCCAGGAGCTGCTGGGCGAGCAGCTGACGCTCTGGTGATCCCGACCCGAGACCGGGCCGAACGCAGAAGGCCGCCCACAGCGGACACAGCGCAGCGGGCGGCCTTGGCGGTTGGGGCAGACGATCACCCGGCCTCTCGGTCCACGGCGGCGTTCATGCGGGCTCGCCGTCGAGGAGCCGACCGAGCGTCTCCCACAGGTCGACGTAGCCGTCCGCGTCCTCGGGTGCCTGCTCGCCCACTGGGCGTGCAGGGCGCGGATGCGGTCGAGCCGGTCCAGGCGGTCGGGCAGCGCGGTGCGCGCGGCGGCCATGAACTCGACGTCGGCGGCGTGGCCAGTGGTCTTGAGGCCGAGCCAGTGATCGTGGCCGGCGTAGTAGGCCACGAGGATGTTGTCCGGGATCAGGGCGTCGGCGGCGGTGGCGCGGATCTTGTCACCGACACGCGTCCACGGGCCGGGGGTCGCGCGGGCTCCAGGGCGCGGAGCGTGGCGTCGTCCTCGCTCATGCTGGCTGGTCCTCCCGGGCGGTCGCGTCGGCGAGGTCGAGCCGCCCGGAGGCGGCGGTGGCCACGGCGGTGATCCGGGCGGCGAGCGCGCGCAACTCGGCGGGCGTGCCCTGGATCGCCACCACGTCGTCCCCGGCCAGCGTCAGGACCGGTTGGCGGTGCTCACCGGCTCCCACCCAGTCCTCGCCGGGGGTGAACACCTGGACGCTGGTCTCGCGGGCGGCCAGCCACTCGATGTGCGCGCTCACGGGGTCACCTCGGCGGGTGGGGTGCCAATGAGGCGGCGGAACGCCGCATCGTCGGACTCCATGGCGAGCAGACCCGGTGCTGATCGTCGGCTCGTCCGGCGACCTCGGTCAGCACGACTCGCAGGCCCTCAGGAACGCGACAACGTCGCGGGCGCTGAGGTCTCCGCGTGGCGGGATCGGCACGGACATCAGCCGCGTAGGGGACTGCGTTCATGGCTACGCGGCGTCGCGCTGGTCCTCCGCGCTGATGACGGTGCCGGTCGGGTCCGGCTGGGCGGGCTCGGTCATGGCTCCTCCTTCGATTGGGCCGGTGGCGGGCCGGACTCGGGGTCTCAGCCCGACGGTGGTTCGTGCGGGATTGAGCGTGAGGCTCCTCCGGTTCAACTCGCCACTCCCGCACGTCAGGCAGAGCCCGGGTCCTCGGATCCGGCGCTTCGTCCGTTCCCGGTGCCAGTTGAGTCCCCGATGATGGTGTAACGCGGTTGCCGGCCTCGTCGTAGTAGACGTGGAGCGGCCACCGCGTGATCTTCGAGTGAACCCTTCACAGCACTCTCGAACGGAGCATCACGGTGACCGCACCTCACATTGTCGACCCTGCCGGCCTGCTTGGCGAGGCCCTGGCGGAAGCCTCCCCGGACCTCATGCGCAACCTGCTGCAGACGGTGATCAACGCGCTGCTGTCCGCCGACGCCGACGCGGTGGTCGGTGCCGAGTGGGGCCAACGCAGCCCGGACCGGACCGCGCAGCGCAACGGCTACCGGCACCGCGACCTGGACACCCGGGTCGGCACGATCGACGTCGCGATCCCCAAGCTGCGCACCGGGACGTACTTCCCCGAGTGGCTGCTCGAGCGGCGCAAGCGGGCCGAGTCGGCGCTGATCACGGTGGTGGCGGACTGTTATCTGGCCGGGGTGAGCACCCGCCGGATGGACAAGCTCGTCAAGCAGCTGGGCATCAACAGCCTGTCGAAGTCGCAGGTGTCCCGGATGGCCGCCGACCTGGACGAGCAGGTCGAGGCCTTCCGCCACCGGCCCCTCGACGAGGCCGGACCCTTCACGTTCGTCGCCGCCGACGCCCTGACCATGAAGGTGCGCGAGGGCGGGCGGGTCATCAACGCTGTGGTCCTGATCGCGACCGGTGTCAACGGTGACGGGCACCGCGAGGTCCTGGGCATGCGGGTGGCCACGGCCGAGACCGGGGCGGCGTGGAACGAGTTCTTCGCCGACCTCGTGGCCCGCGGCCTGGCTGGGGTCCGGCTCGTGACCTCAGACGCGCACGCCGGCCTCGTCGAGGCCATCGCGGCCAACCTTCCCGGCGCCACCTGGCAGCGCTGCCGCACCCACTACGCCGCCAACCTCATGAGCGTGACCCCGAAGTCGATGTGGCCGGCGGTCAAGGCGATGCTGCACTCGGTCTACGACCAGCCCGACGCCGCCGCGGTGCACGCCCAGTTCGACCGGCTGCTGGACTACGTGGCCGCCAAGCTGCCGGCGGTGGCCGAGCACCTCGACGCCGCCCGCGCCGACATCCTGGCCTTCACCGCCTTCCCCAAGGACGTCTGGACCCAGATCTGGTCCAACAACCCCTCCGAGCGGCTGAACAAGGAGATCCGGCGCCGCACCGACGCCGTGGGCATCTTCCCCAACCGGCAGGCCATCGTTCGCCTCGTCGGGGCCGTGCTGGCCGAACAGACCGACGAATGGGCCGAAGGCCGCCGCTACCTCGGCCTCGAAGTCCTCGCCCGCTGCCGACTCGCTCCAGTGACCGACACGACGACGGAGGTGAGCACCGACCCCGTCCTCGAACTCAGCGCCTAACCCCTACGAAGGATCACAGGCGATACACCACTACCTGGGACTTGACCCCGGTGCCTAATCCGTGGAGCGAGTCGCTGGAGGCGAGCGCGCGGCAAGGGGGCGTGTCAGATCCTCTGTGTAAGGGCGTGACCTCCAACCTGAATCGCATGGGCGGTTCTCGAGAGGAGTCACGTCATGGAGGAAGTGCTGGACACTGTCGAGGTGGGACGGCCTCGACGCGAGCCTGAGGAGCCTCAGTTCCTCGACGCCGAGGCGATTGAGGCGCTGATCGCGCAGGCCCGTGAGCAGGGGGTGGAGCTGCTCGGCGAGGGTGGTCTGCTCAAGCAGATGACCAAGGCCGTGCTCGAGCGGGCGTTGGCCGAGGAGCTGACCGATCATTTGGGCTACGAGGTCGGCGACTCGGCCGGGAACGGGTCTGGGAACAGCCGCAACGGCTACACCCCGAAGAAGCTGATCACCGAGGCCGGGACGCTGGATCTGGACGTCCCGCGGGACCGGGCCGGCACCCACGAGCCCCAGATCGTCCGCAAGGGACAGAGCCGCCTGGACGGGATCGACAAGATCGTGATCGGGCTCTAGGCCCACGGCATGACCGTGCGCGACATCCAGAACCACCTGCTCGACATCTACGAGATCGACGTCTCCCGGATCTGATCTCCAAGATCACCGACGCCGTCCTCGACGAGGTCCGCGAGTGGCAGGCCCGGCCGCTGGAGCCGGTGTGGCCGGTGATCTTCCTCGACGCCATCGTGTGCAAGGTCCGCGACTCCGGGATGGTGAAGAACAAGGCCGCCCACCTGGCCGTCGGGGTCGGCGTCGACGGCGAGAAGGAGGTCCTCGGGATCTGGGTCGAGCACACCGAGGGCGCGAAGTTCTGGCTGCGAGTGATGAACGACTTGAAGTCCCGCGGGATCGAGGACGTCTTGATCGTGGTGTGCGACGGCCTGACCGGGCTCCCGGCCGCGATCGAGGCGGTCTGGCCCAATGCGGTCGTGCAGACCTGCATCGTGCACCTGACCCGCGCGAGCCTGCGGTGGTCAACTACAAGGACCGCAAACGCGTCGCCGCCCAGCTACGGCTGATCTACAGCGCCCCGACCGAGCAGGGCGCCCGCGACGCCCTGGATGCCTGGACCGACTCCGAGATCGGCCGCCAGTACCCCGCGATCAAACGACAGTGGGAGGTTGCCTGGGAGCAGGTGATCCCGTTCTTCGCGTTCCCGCCCGAGGTCCGCAAGGTCATCTACACCACCAACATGATCGAGTCGATCAACTACCAGCTACGCAAGATCACCAAGACCCGCGGCCACTTCCCGACCGACGACGCCCGGAGCCTGACCCGGTAGCCCGGACACCTGATCTGTAGCGATGATCGCTGCAGGAAGGGAGTTCGAAGATGCCTGCACCTCACCCGCCCGAGTTCCGTCGCAGGGCGATCGACCTGGCCCGGCAGCCGGATGCGTCGGTCGCCCAGGTCGCGAAGGATCTGGGGATCAGCGAGTCCGGTCTGCGCCGCTGGATGGCCCAGGACGACATCGACTCCGGCCGCAAGGAAGGTCTCTCGACCAGCGAGCGCGAAGAGCTGGTCCGGCTACGTCGGGAGAACCGGCGCCAGCAGATGGAGATCGAGATCCTCAAACGCGCCTCGGCCTACTTCGCACAGGAGAACGTGCTCCCAAAATAGGGTTCCGGCTGGTCCAGGAGCTCGCCGCGGACGGCTTCGATGTCGCGGTGGCCTGCCGGGTCTTGAAGGTCTCGCGGTCGGGCTACTACGAGTGGCGCGACCGACCGCCCTCGAACCGTGACCTCGAGGACGCCTATCTGGCGAACACCATCGTCGACATCCATCAGATGTCACGGTGCTCCTACGGCACCCCACGGGTGCACGCCGAGCTCCGGCTCGGGATGGGCGTCCGGGTCGGGCGCAAGCGCGTGGCTCGACTGCTGCGGATGACCGGCCGTCGCGGGATCAGCCACCGCCACAAGCGTCGCCACCGGCCTGCTGAGGCGGTTCACCAGGACCTCGTGCAACGACGGTTCGTGGCCGCTGGGCCGGATCTGTTGTGGTGCACCGACATCACCGAGCACCCCACCCGGGCCGGGAAGGTCTACTGCGCGGCGGTGCTCGACGTGTTCACCCGGCAGGTGGTGGGCTGGTCGATCGCCGATCACATGCGCTCCGAGCTGGTCGTCGATGCCCTGCAGATGGCGATCTGGCGCCGCCGGCCCGCGCCCGGGACCGTGGTGCATGCCGATAGGGGCAGCCAGTACACGTCGTGGGTCTTCGGGCACCGGCTCCGCGACGCCGGCCTGCTCGGATCCATGGGCCGCGTCGCGTCCAGCGTGGACAACTCGATGATCGAGTCGTTCTGGTCGACCATGCAACGCGAACTGCTCGACACCCGCGCCGTGTGGGACAGCCAGGAGCAACTCGGCGCAGCGATCTTTGAGTGGATCGAGGCCTGGTACAACCCGCGCCGACGGCATACCTCGATCGGGATGCTCAGCCCCGTCGACTACGAGCATCACTGGCAGCAGCAACACCTTCACACCGCCGCCAACGGAGCGGCATGATCACCACACCACCCGTGTCCGGAGAACCGGGTCAGGCTCCCCCGAACGTCGCGAGCGCCGAGAGAACGCGAGACGCAATCGAACGGTGCACACCCAGGCTCTCCTTTATCTCCTGGACGCACACCATCGGAAGCACCGGCCGCGAGTTGTAGGGCGTAGAGGCCCCGCGCGAGTATCTGAGTGCCAACAGCACCCCGGGCCGACTCCATGACTGAACCCTGAGTATCTGAACGGACCGGTAGAGGAAGCCAGACCTTCGAGTGTCGCGCGCTGGTCGATTCCAACAGTTGAACCTGTCGAACTGATGTGAGCGCCACTGCCCGCAGTAGTGATGTCAATGGCCATCGCTGCTACTTCGTCGCGCAAGAATCGTGCCAAGAGCTGCCCCGGTTGCCCGCAACACTGCGGTGTGAGCTTCTGGACGGAATCGCGTCGTCGGACCAGCCACGCTAATAGCGGCGCACACCGCAGAAGTCTCGTCGAGTACGGGCACAGCGATGCAGGTGAGGCCCAACGCCGACTCCTCTCGCTCGTAGGCCACGCCCGTCGACGTCACCGTGGACAGTTGACGGGCCAACCGACCGGGCGTTGCGACGGTGTGAGGCGTCCGCCGCTCCAACGGTGCGCTCAGGATCTCCCTTCGAACGATCGGATCGTGCGCCAAGAAGACCTTGCCGATGGCTGTGCAGTGCATCGGCATGCGTCCTCCGACTCTCGATGGGCTGCGGACCTGTCGGTGACCGCCGAGCTTCGCGACGTAGACGACGTGGTGGCCTTCCCGAATGCCAAGATGGACGATCTCGTGCGTCCGTTCGTAAAGGTCCTGAAGGAACGGCATCGCCACCTCGAGCAAGGTTCGCTCAACAGCCGCCCGCATCCCGAGTTCGAACATTCCACCTGAGAGCCGATAGCCGGACTCCGACTTCTCCAGCAGACGGAGCTCCACCAGTTCGGCGGCGAGCCTGAACACGGTTGCTTTGTGCAGCCCCGTCCGTCGCACCAGCTCCGCAAGTGACACGTTCGTGTCGTCACTGTTGAACGCCCTGAGGATGGCAACGGACTTCGACAACACCGTGTTCAGTCCGGGGTCCACCATCAGAGCGTATCGCTCAACGAAACGCGACGCTGGACCTCGATGCGTCAGGAACGCACCCTCAAAGCGTGGATGAGGAGCTTGTTTCCCGCGCTGCAGAGCGTCTTGTCACGGCCGCCGAAGAAGGGCGCCCGTGCGAGCCCGTGCGAGACCTCATAGGTCCCGCAGACCAAGAATCCGCCTACGCCGTTCAGAGACTGGTAGCTGCGCAACGGACACGCGGTGGCGCGCGTCCGTGCGGCCGCAAGGTAGGCCTGACCTCCAAGGCCGTGCAGGCCCAACTCGGCGTCGACCAACCAGACTTCGGTGTCCTCTTTGAGGACATGATCCATGTCGGTGGGAGCGAGATCCCTGCGGACCGGGTTCTGCAACCACGCGTCGAGGCGGAGCTCGCGTTCATGCTCGAGCACGACCTGGTCGAGGGACCTCTCGACGCTGAACAAGTACGACGAGCAACGGCCTACGTGGTTCCTGCCCTCGAAGTCTGCGGCAGCCGCATCACGGGCTGGAACATCTCCTTCGCCGACACGGTCGCCGACAACGCCTCATCGGGCGCCGTCGTCGTCGGCGAAGACGCGTTCAGGATCGATCAGGTCTCAACGGTCGACCTTGCGATGAGCATGAGCGTCGACGGTGTGAAGGTCTCTGCTGGCACCGGCCGCGACTGCCTCGGCGACCCGGTCCTGGCGGTCGCGTGGCTGGCACAGATCTCACGCGGGATCGGCGCGCCTCTCCGTGCCGGCGAGCTTGTGATGTCAGGGGCACTCGGCCCCATGTTCCCGCTCACCCCGGGAGCGCGAGTGACGGCAACGTTCCCGGACCTGGGGACCGTCGCAATGAGGCTGGGCGAAGGGAACACGACATGACAACGAAGGTGGCGGTTATCGGCTCCGGAAACATCGGGACCGACCTGATGATCAAGGTCCTTCGCGGTAGCGGCCGGCTAGAGATGGCGGCCATGGTCGGGATCGACCCGGAGTCGGATGGTCTGGCGCGTGCGCGGCGGATGGGCGTCGCGACCTCCGCTGAGGGCGTCGCCGGCCTCATCAACCTCCCCAACTTCCGCGACATTGACATCGTCATGGACGCGACATCGGCCAATGCGCACACAGCCAACGCGAAGGCCCTTGAGCCTTACGGCAAGACGCTCATTGACCTGACCCCAGCTGCCATCGGGCCCTACGTCGTGCCTGCAGTCAACCTCGAAGAAACAACTGCGGCCAACGTCAACATGGTCACTTGTGGAGGGCAGGCGACGATCCCAATCGTTGCAGCCATCGCCGAGGTCGTGGATGTCGAATACGCAGAGATCGTGGCTTCCATCGCATCCCGATCTGCGGGTCCTGGAACCCGAGCAAACATCGACGAGTTCACGGAGACCACGTCAGCGGCAATCGTCAGCATCGGCAACGCGAGACGTGGCAAGGCCATCATCATTCTCAACCCTGCCGAGCCGCCAATGCTGATGAGAGACACAGTGTTCTGTCTTGCCTCCGTGCCCGACGAAGCCACACAAGACCGAATCGTTCGCTCTGTCGAGGCGATGGTCGATGCCGTCGCGGCCTACGTCCCTGGCTATCGCCTCAAGCAGAAGGTGCAGATCAATCCACTACCAGCGGACCAGCCGCTGGCCACGCTGATCGCCCCCCAAGCACAGCGCGTCACGCACCAGGTGTCTGTTCTTCTCGAGGTCGAGGGTGCCGCGCACTACTTGCCTGCCTACGCCGGCAATCTCGACATCATGACGTCCGCCGCGGTGCAGGTGGCAGAACGCATCGCCGCACGGAAGGACTAAACAGAGTGAGCCCGAAGCTCTTCATTCAGGACGTCACCCTGCGAGATGGAATGCACGCCGTCCGGCACCGCATGACGACCGACGATATCCGACGCATCGCGAGCGCCTTGGACAACGCGGGCGTTGATGCCATCGAAGTCGCACATGGGGACGGGTTGGCAGGCTCGTCAATCAACTACGGCCCGGCGTCGAACTCCGACTGGGAATGGATCGAGGCGGCCGCAAGCGTCATCGAGCAGGCACGACTGACCACCCTCCTCCTGCCTGGCGTGGGGTCCATCCACGAACTCAAGACCGCCTGGGATCTCGGTGTCCGGTCAGTACGTGTGGCCACGCACTGCACTGAGGCCGACATCTCCGCCCAACACATCAGCGCGGCGCGTGAGATCGGCATGGACGTTTCCGGGTTTCTGATGCTCTCGCACATGGCCTCCCCATCTGACTTGGCCGGCCAGGCGAAGCTCATGGAGTCCTACGGAGCGCACTGCGTCTACGTCACCGACTCAGCTGGTCGGCTTACCATGCGCGATGTCCGCGACCGCGTGCGTGCCTATCGGGACGTTCTCGATCCGGAAACCGAGATCGGGATCCATGCCCACGAAAACCTGTCGCTGTCCGTGGCCAACTCGATAGTCGCCGTCGAGAACGGTGTACGACGTGTCGACGCCTCGCTCGCCGGCCACGGCGCGGGAGCAGGAAACTGCCCACTGGAGGCATTCATCGCCGTCGCTGAGTTGTCGGGACTCAAGCACGCGTGCGACCTGTTCAAGCTCCAAGACGCGGCCGATGACCTCGTACGTCCCCTTCAAGACAGGCCAGTCCGCGTCGATCGAGACACACTGACACTCGGATACGCCGGCGTCTATTCGTCATTTCTTCGGCACGCTCAGAACGCCGCGGATCGATACCAGGTCGATGTCCGCGACATTCTCGTGGAATGCGGTCGCCGAAGCCTGGTCGGTGGTCAGGAGGACATGATCATCGACGTCGCCCTCGACCTCGCCGGATGATGCTGACCACCTAGTCGCTGAGTTCGCCGCCCCGGACAACGAATCCAGGTCACGCCGGCGAGAAGCGAGAGCTCAGGCGCCCGCAGGTTTCATCAACTCGGTGAGGCTCGCTGGCGCGGGCCCTGCTGCGCAGATCTACTGCGACCTGTCAGGGCTGACCAAGACTAAGCGCGCTCGAGACCGCGTCGAGCGGCGGCCGTTGGGGCACCCTCGGGGACGCTGTCCCGCCCGAGGGTGCCCCGATGGTGCGGACGCCCGACTAGCCCGCGGCCTTTAGCGCCTTACTGATGACCTTGAAGTTGGCTCGCCGAAGCAACTCCTCCGCGTCGTTCGCCCGGACATGCGAGCGGACGTCGATCGCTGGCGCGGCGACGCGGACATCGTGTTCATCGCGTTGCGCCTCAAAGCAACGGTCGGGCGCCGGATCGTGGAGTGGCCGAACGTCGACAGGTTTGTGCTGCGCGACCGTAAGGCGATCGAGCGCGCGGACTGCCGGCCTATTCCGGGCTGCTTGCCGACTAGCTCGGGACAGACCATTGGCGAGCGATGGTTGCGCGGTTCGTGTCTCCTGCCTGGGTGCCAGGTCGCTGCCGGCGGCTCTTGAGCGCGCCTCGAGCAGCCCACTAACTGTGTGCAGGAACGACACGACACGAGTCCGCGCGGTCGCGGCCCAACGAAGTAGGGAGCGCCCAGAATCTTGCGCTTGGGGTGGAGTTGACGCCAATCTGCATACAGATTATGGTTTCCGTGTCCGAGGCGCAGGCCAATCAACCCCACGGAATCTTATGTTGGTTGCGGGCGGCCGGCACCTCAAAACCGACCTGGAAGGTGCGTCATGGCGATCGCTGAATTGGGGCATTTCGGAGTGTTCTGCAACGACCTGGAGCGCTCGACAATCTTCTATCGGGACGTGCTGGGTCTCACCGTCACCGATGAGGACGCGAACCTCGGTATGCGGTTCTTCAGCGCGCGCCCCCAGTTCGAGCACCACGAGTTCCAGCTCGTCGAGGGGCGAGTGACCGCTGAAGACACCAAACTGATCCAGCAGATCTCGTTCCGCGTCAATCACCTCACCGAGCTGATTGAGATGTACGGACGACTCGTCGACAACGATGTCCTCTTGGATCTGGTGGTGACCCACGGCAACGCCTTCGGCATCTACTTCTTTGATCCGGAAGGCAATCGGTGCGAGGTCTACTGGCAGACCGGTCTCCCCGCCCGCCAGCCTTTCCTCGCCGCCGTCGATCTGAACGAGCCGATCGACAAGTTGCTGGCCGAGAACGCAGCGCTGGTGGAGCAGTACGGGCGAACCGGCTATCTCCAGCCGGGCCTAGTCAAGAATCTGATTCCCGACGCCACCGAGGCCTGACCCGCTCGGCTCCACGCCCTTCGGTCTCGGATGCGGCCGGCTCTCGAGGGCAAATGCACGCCCGAGACGGCCGTCTCCGAATGCTCGGTCATTGACGAGAGGCGACTCATGAGCGCACTTTCCGGCAAGCGGGCCTTAGTCACCGGAGGTTCCCGGGGCATCGGCGCCGCCATCGTGCTGACTCTCGCCGATCACGGCGCAGACGTTGCGTTTACGTTCGAGCGTTCCACCGGCCCCGCGCAGGAGATACTCGACCGCATCCAGCGCGCTGGGCGAGCAGGCTTCGCGATCCAAGCCGACTTCTCGGAGGCCACTGCGGTTCGCGACTCGGTTCACGAGGCAGCACGCGTGCTCGGTGGACTGGACATCCTGGTCAGCAACGCCGCCATCGTTCGCTTCAGCTCTATCGAGGACATCAAAGCCGACGACATCGAGGCCCTCTTCCGCGTCAACTTTCAAGCACCGATACTTGCCGCAAGCGCCGCCATCTCCCACCTCTCCGCCGGTGGCCGAATCGTGATCGTCGGGAGCGCTGGCGCGGATCGCACCGTCGGCGAAGGCGGTGTGGTGTATTCGATGACGAAGCGCGCACTGCAGTCGTTAACACACGGACTTGCCCGTGAGCTCGGCCCTAAGAACATCACCGTCAACCTCGTTCAACCTGGCTCCACCGACACCGACTCGAACCCAAGTACTAGCGAGTTCGCCGACTTCCAGCGTGATCTGATCCCGCTCGGCCGATACGGATCGCCAGACGATGTCGCTGCCGGCGTGGCATTTCTGGCAAGTCCGGCCGCGAGCCAGGTCACCGGTGCGACGCTCAACATCGACGGCGGACTGAACACCTGACGGCGGATCGCCAAGGACCGAGCCAGCCGAAAGTTCAGCCGCATCCACGGCGTCGGCCGGCAGTCGCGGCAGGCAGGTAGAGCGGCGCCTTCTTCTTGAAGTTTGACCAGGGCGCAGCGAGATCCGAAGCCGACAGATCGCGATGAACGCCTGCGTGAGGAAGCGCCAAGCCAAGCGCAGCCGTCGCTACTTCGCTGTATGCAGATCATGCTACGTCGTCAGTGGGTAGCGCTTCAGAGCTGTCTGCGCGCGCTTGCCTTCCCGCAAATTCTGTATACAGTAGGGGAGCCGTTGGTTAGGAACCGCGAAAGGATCACTGGAATGAGCTGGAGTCTCGTCACGTACCGCACCGACCTGGAGTCTCGGCCCCGAGCGGGTGTGCTTGACGCCGAAGGTCGTGTGCGCCGTCACCCGGTTCTCGACGGCTTTGACGGCCTGTTCGAGGCGGTTCAGGAATGGGATCGCTTGGCCGACGCACTGAGAAGTAGCGATATGACCCAGGGTGAGTTGGTTGCTGACGCCGAGCTGCTGGCTCCGATCCGGTACCCGCGGAAGGTGATGTGCGCCGGCGCCAACTACCCCGATCACCTTCGCGAGATGGGTGCGGATCAGCCGTCCGAGGGACTGCGACCCTACTTCTTCCTCGTGCCTCCATCGACGGCGATCATCGGCCCTGGCGAACAGGTCCGCATCACCGAAGAGGACTCGATTCGCCCCGACTACGAAGCGGAACTCGCCGTCGTGATGGGCCGCAGAGGCAAGAGGATCCCTGCTGAACTGGCTCAGGACTACGTCGCCGGGTACACCCTGTTCAACGACGTCACGGCTCGAGGCCTTCTGTCGCGCGATATGGCGGTCGCGCCGCCGTTCGAGTTCGATTGGCTGAACGCGAAGGGCGGTGACTCCCACTGCCCGACCGGCCCAGGTCTCGTCCCGTCGTGGCTGGTTCCGGACCCGCACGCGCTCTCCCTTCGCCTTTGGCATAACGGCAAACTCAAGCAAGACGGCCACACGTCTCAGATGATCTTCAACATCTGGGAATTGATCGCTGCGGCGAGCGAAAGGGTGACCCTTGAGCCGGGCGACATCATCGCGACGGGTACCCCGGCCGGCGTCGGCGTCGCCCAGGGCCTCGCGCTGCGCGGTGGCGACGAACTTGTCGTCGAGGCAGACCTGATCGGCCGGCTCACTAGTTCGGTCGTCGTCGAGGACTTGATTCCTGCTGCACCGATTTCCAGGCGTTCGTGATGACGACGCCGACTGCGAAGACGCAACTGGTCATCGTAGGGACGGAGGCCTGATCATGGCAGACACAAACGCCCGCCATCGGGCACTGTTCGAGCCGTTCCAGCTTGGTGCGAAGTCGCTGCGGAACCGCATCCTGATGACCCCGCTCTCGGTCTGCTACGCCACCGGCGACGGGTACGTGAGCAACCAGATGATTCAACACTATGGTCGCCGGGCCGCCGGGGGCGCGGCAATGATCATCGTGGAGAACATGGCGGTTGACACGTCGGGACGGCAGCTGCCTCGGCAGGCGCTGATCGACGGCCGGGACCGGCTTCCGAAGTTGACCGAGCTGGCCGCCGAGATCAAGCGACACGGCGCCGTAGCGATCGTGCAGATCGTGCATGCCGGGCGCTACGCAGGCCCGTGGGACGAGTACGAGTCCCGCCGCCGGCTGGCTCCATCTGCGATCGGCTTTCCACTGCTACCGGGACTGAGAGTCACTCCTCAGGAAATCACCACGGAGGAGATCGAGGCGGCCGTGCAGAGCTTCGCCTACAGCGCCGCGTTGGCGGAGGAAGCCGGGTTCGACGGGGTAGAAATCCATGGCGCCCAGGGGTTCCTGATCTCGTCTTTTCAGTCGCCCCGAATGAACCTTCGCGTCGACGACTACGGCCGGGAACCGAACAAGTTCCCGTTGCGGGTGATCGATGCTGTCCGGGCCGCAGTCAGTCCTGAGTTCCTTGTCGGATACCACCTCTTCGCGGGCGAGCTAATGCCGGGTGGATGGGATGCCGACGACGCGATAGCCTTCTCGACCCTGCTGCCCGATCACGGCGTCGACTTCGTCATCCCGATGGTCTCGACGTTCGAATCCCTCCGAGCGGAGGCGAACGTAGGACTCTTCGGGCGGCCCCAGTTCCAACGGGATGTGTCGAGCCAGATTGCGCGCGCATGCTCGGCACCGGTATTCACTAACGGCCAGCTCGCAGACCCTGACCTTGCCGCCGACATCGTGATGGCAGGTGAAGCGGCGATGGTCGGTCTGGGTAGACCGATCCTGGCCGACCCTGAGTGGCCGATCAAGGTAAGAGATGGGCGCCTGGACGAGATCGTCGCGTGCGCGTGCCATCCACCGCGCTGCCTCCAAACACAACTAGCCGGCGTTGTCTGCTCGGCCTGGCCGTCTTCGGCGCAAGATTGCGGATTCCTTGGCTACGAGACGTCGGAGGAACTGGCACATGGCAGCTGACACAGCACGCGTCATCGATGTTCAAGCGCACATCCTGCCGTCTAGCTACATCGACGCCCTTCGGACCATCGCCTCCGGTTCGGATAGGGCCGCAGGCATCGCTGCTCGCGCGTTGGCGAGCCCATTGACGATGAAGGATCCGGTCTTCACACACGATCTCGACGAGAGGCTTCGCCTCATGGACCTCGCGGGCGTGGATATGCAGATCCTGGAGTTCCCTGCGCCGAACGTCTGGTCCGACGACGTTGATGTCCGACGGCGGGCCACAGAGTCGTTCAACGACGGGGTTGCTGACATCGTCCGCGACCATCGCCAGCGCTTCGCCTTCTCGGCCAGCCTGCCGGTTCCCTTCGTCGACGCTGCGATCGCGGAGTGCGAGCGCGCCCTTGACCAACTGGGCGCTGTCGCCGTGACTCTGTGCACTCATATCGAGGATGTCCCCATCGATGACCGCAGGCTTGATCCATTGTATGAGTACCTCTCAAACAGGGGTTGCACCGTTCTCCTGCACCCAGAGGGGTTTTCCATCAAGAACGCGCTGGCGGATCACGGGATGGAGTGGGCGCTCGGTGCCCCGTTCGACGACACGATCGCCGCAGTGCGCCTGATCTACGGCGGTGTCCTTGACCGATTCCCAGGGATCAACTGGGTCGTGCCGCACCTCGGTGGAGTGTTGCCGTTCCTTGCAAAGCGCTTGGACTTCGTATGGCGGCTCACGCCCGACGTGCGAAAACTTCTCCCGACGCAGCCGTCCGACTATCTAGGTCGGCTCTGGTTCGATACGGCAAACCCCGACCCTCGCGCCCTGCGCCTCGCGTGCGACGTCTTAGGGGCGGAGCGGTTCATGTACGCGAGCGACTTTCCATTCGCTCAACGACAGGCCCTGCAACCCGGATTGGCGGCACTCGGCGCGCTCGACGTCGGTCCCTCGGTACGTGCAGGGATGAAAGGGCAGACGGCTCGTCGCTTGTTCGGCCTCTGACATCACCGTCAATTCCGACAGCACGAGGAACGAAGCATGACGAGCGTGGAGTGTGCGGGGTGACTGGCGCTGCTCGCTCGGCCGAAGTGGTGTATCTAGGGCTTCGACAGCAGATCTTGAGCGGGCACCTAGCCCCAGGTCAGGTGATCTCTCAGGTTCGGCTCGCGCAGGAGTTCGGCGTCAGCCGAACGCCCTTACGTGAAGCCATGCGGCGGCTTCAGCAGGAGGGCCTGATCGCGGCCGAGGTCAATCGACGCGCTCGCATCGTGGAGTTCGACGCTGTGGCTCTCGAGCAGATCTACTCCGAGCGCATCATGCACGAGTCTCTCGGGCTCGAGATCACTCTCCAGAGATGGGAGCCGCAGGATCTCGATCAAATGGACGTCTACGTTCGCACGTTGCGGAGGGCCAAGGAGGACGGGGCGCTCGATGTGTGGGACGCGGCTCACCTGGACTTCCATCGTCATCTCGTCGGTCGTTCGAATGACCGGTTGAAGCGGCAGATCAAGACCCTCGCCGAGCAGGGTGAGAGGTTCCGATGCATGGTCGAGGGCCCGACGCTTAACGTTTGGAACGATTGGGACCTTGACCATGAACTCATCGCCGCCGCATGTCGTGAGGGCCGTCGGCAGGAAGCGGTCGGTTGCCTGGCCCGCCATCTTGCACGATCCGCAATGGCCCTCGGGCCCTGTCCCCGGATCTTGGACACGGGGTGTGATTACGCGGCGGTCGGCAGCGTAGCGGCTCGGCGGGCCTCGTAGGTGGACGGGGACAGGTAGCCGCACCAGGTGTGACGGCGGCGGGTGTTGTAGCGGACGAGCCACTTGAAGACCTGCCGGCGACACGTCGGCTCGTCGATCCAGCAGGCGGCGTCTTGGAGGACCTCGCGCTTCATCGTGGCGTTGAACGACTCCGCCAGTGCGTTGTCTGCCGACGAGCCGACGGCGCCCATCGACTGGGTGACGCCGAGTCTCGTGCAGAGCTTGGCGTAGTCCTTCGAGCAGTAGACCGACCCGTGGTCGCTGTGGAAGATCGCGCCCTTGAGGCTGCCACGGGTCGCGCCAGCGGCCTTCAGCGCGTCCTCGACGAGCTCGGTGCGCATGTGGTCGGCGATCGCCCACCCGGCGAGCCGACGTGAGTAGCAGTCGATCACGGTCGCCAGGTACAGGTTCGTCCCGTCGGCCAACGGCAGGTAGGTGATGTCCCCGACGTAGCGCCGGTTCGGCGCATCGGCGGTGAAGTCCCGCTTGAGCAGGTCGGGGTGCTGGTGCCCCGACGGTTCGGGAATCGTGGTCCGCACCCGGCGCTTCTTCACATAGCCACGGATGCCCTCAAGCCGCATCACCCGGGCTACGCGCTTGTGGTTGACCCGCTCCCCGGGCTTGGCGCCGTCGTTGAGCTCGGCGGTAATACGCGGCGCGCCGCAGGTCTTGTCCTCGGCGTGCACGGCTCTGATCCGCTCGGCCAGCTCGGCATCGGCCTGGGTGCGCTGCTCGCGCGCCGGGGCCGCCTTGAGCCAGGCGTAGTAGGACGAGCGCTCGATCTCGACGAGCTCGCACAGTCGCTTCACCTCGAAGGTGGCGGAGTTGTCGGCGACGAACTGGAAGCGACTCACCAGCGCGTCTCCCCGGCGAAATACTTGGCCGCCCGCTGGAGGATCTCGCGCTCAGCGGTGAGCTTGGTGGTCTCGACCTCGAGCTCGTTGACCCGGGCCTCGAGCCGGGCGATCTTCTGCTCCGGCGTCTCATCGGCTGGTGCTGAAGCACCCGTCCTCGCCGGCTTGGACTGCAGTGGGCTGGAGGTCAGCGTCCCGTCTGCGGCGGTCTTCTTGCCGGTCCCGTAGGCCTCGAGCCAGTGCCGCAGCGTGCCGCGCACGATACCGAGGTCATCGGCGATGCCGCGGACCGTGGCGCCCGGGGTGGACTCGTACAAGTCGACGGCCTGACGACGAAACTCTTCGGAGTAGTTCTTCCTGGCCATGGTTCTCGGATCATCTCGCTTCCCCAGCACCAGGTGCTGGATTCAGCGTGTCCAAGAACCGGGGTCAGGCCCCCTCCTCGGATCGCTGGCCCCCGAGTACGACGCGGCGCAGGTCAGGGTGGCTCTCGAGATCGTTGCCGGCATAAGCCGGGCGGGTGAATCCACCCGACTGGATGATCAGAACGACTAGTTCGAAGGGCGCAGTCGCGAGCTGACGCGCCGCCCAAACAGGAGCCGTTCCATCGGCGTAGGTGCCGTCGGTTGCGACCTGCCCGCGTCCGCGTTCTCCCAGGGCTCGACGACTAAGGCCTCCCGGCCCGCGGGATTTGTTTGGCGGTGATGATCCCGCCGTCTGAGGGGCGCGTTCCCCTCTCGCGGGCGTCGCAGCGCACAGGGCTCAACCGCGCATCTGTACACAGGTGTGTGCGCACAGTGAGGCGCAGAGCCCGGAAAACGTCGCTCCCGTGCGCTCAACACTCTTGACGGAATGTGATTCTGCATACAGAGTGAGCGGCTAAAGAGGCGCTCGCATAGGTAGTTGGAGGACAGCGCAGCATGAACGAGTTCATTCAGTTCGCAGTTATCGGCGTCGCCATCGGAGCCGTCTACGCGCTGCTGGCCCAGGGCCTCGTGCTCATCCACCGCGCATCCGGGGTCGTGAACTTCTCGCAGGCGGCGTTCGCCGTTGTTGCCGGCTTTACCTTCGCGGCGCTCACACAGTCCTCCGGATGGGGAGCGTGGACAGCATTCGGGTTCCTGACGGCGATGGGCTCTATCGCAGGGGTAGTGGTCTACGTCGTCGCCATCAGGCCGTTTCGCGATGTTTCGCAGCTCACGCGGATCGCGGCAACGCTGGCGGTGCTCCTAATCGCGCAGGCGCTCGCGACGCTCAAATGGGGCGCGACCAGCGTGTTGGTGACGCCGTACCTCTCGTCGCGTCTCGTCGAGCTCGGTGGCGTGGTCATCAGCGTCGGTCAGATCACCCTCGCCGTCATCGCCTGTGTCCTGACTGTCGTTCTCTGGGCCGGGATGCGCTTCACGCTGCCGGGCATCGCGATCCGAGGAGTGGCCGAGAGTCGGCGAGCGACCGCAGCTCTCGGATGGTCCCCGGAACTACTCGCAGCCGGCTCGTGGGCACTGGCGGGGGCCCTCAGGTCAATCAGATGACCCTGCTGCTCGTCCCGGCGCTCGCCGCCGCACTGTTCGGCCGATTCTCCTCGTTCCCAATGACGCTCGCCGGCGCGATGGGCATCGGCATCGCCCAGGCAGAGGCCAGCAACTACGTGCATATCCAAGGTGCTTCCGATGCGCTCCCACTCTTGGCAATCGTCATTGTCCTCATGGCGCGCGGCCAGGGGATCCCAATGCGCGGACAAGTGGCCGAACAGTCCGGAAAACTAGGCACGGGGTGGATCTCGCCTCGCATCGTCATTCCTTGCGTTGTAGTCGTGGCAGCCCTCATGCTCACCACGTTCTCGCCGTCGCTCAACGACGCACTGACGGCCTCGATCGCCTTCGCCATCGTGCTGCTGTCAGTCGTTGTGATGACCGGCTACTGCGGGCAGCTCTCGCTCGCGCAGCTCTGCTTCAGTGGACTCGCCGCGCTCGTGGCGGGGCGACTTGTGGCGTTCTCGGGCGTGCCGTTTGTGCTCGCGGCATTGATCGGTGTCGTCGTGACCGTGCCGATCGGTCTGGCGTTCGCGATTCCCGCGCTACGCACTCGGGGAACGACGCTTGCAATTCTCACGCTTGCCATGGGTTCCGCCGTGACCCAAGTGGTGTTCAACAATGCCGACATCATCGGAGGCGTCAACGGCACTGCGGTGGGTCCCCAGACCGTCTTCGGCATACCAATCGACAGTGTCAATCACTCTGGTCGGTACGGCGTGGTCGCTCTCCTGCTGTTCGGCGCGTGCGCGGTCATGGTGGCGAACGTGCGCCGAAGTCGAGTCGGTCGGCGCCTGCTCGCAGTGCGAGCGAACGAGCGAGGCGCGGCCGCCCTCGGCATCAACGTGTACTCGGCGAAGCTCTACGCCTTCGGTCTCTCGTCTGCGATCGCCGCCGTGGGCGGGATCATGATCGGCTTCCAGTTCGAGACGATCGTCTACACAAGTTTCGATCCCTTCCAGTCGATCCTTGTGACCGGCTACGCCGTGATCGGCGGTGTGGGATACGTGAGCGGCGCGGTCCACGGTGCAGCGTTCGCTCCGGGTGGGGCCGGCGCCTGGATCCTCCAGGGCTTCGGCGCAGACGTCGAACGATACGTTCCCCTGATCGGAGGCGTGGGCCTCCTTCTCATGCTCCTGCAGAATCCCAATGGGCTCGCGTTTGGCGGTGCACGTCTAGCAGATGCAATCCGTGCGCGTGCCCGTAGCGGTCGTGGACGTGCAACGATCACAGCGTCCATGCCGGACGCCACCATCGAGAAGGTGCGGCCAGCACTGCTCGAAGTGCGTGACTTGGTCGTGCGCTTCGGAGGCGTCACCGCGGTCGACAACGTATCGCTGACACTTAGGCCGGGTCGAATCTCAGGCCTGATCGGCCCCAATGGGGCCGGCAAGACCACAGTCATCGACGCCATTACGGGATTCGTTCGCCCGTCGAAGGGAACCGTGACCCTCGACGGCAAGCGGATCGAAAAGTGGTCGGTCCATCGTCGTGCCCGTGCCGGAGTGAGCCGGTCGTTCCAGTCGCTCGAGCTGTTCGAGGGCATCACGGTTCGGGAGAACCTCTTGGCCGCCTGCGAGCCACGTGATGCGAGCGCGTACGCCACGAGCCTCGCATGGTCCGGCCGAGGAGAACTCTCTGCTGCCGCCTGTTCCGCCATCCGAGAGTTTCAGCTCGAGGAGTACCTCGACAGGCATCCCTCCGAACTTCCCTACGGTGCCCGCCGACTGGTTGCGATCGCCCGGGCGATGGCATGTGAGCCGTCGACGCTTCTCCTCGACGAGCCGGCCGCCGGACTCGACGAGCAGGAAGCGGCCGAGATCGCGCGACTCGTCCGGGGTCTAGCGACGAGATGGGGGATCTCGATCCTCCTCATCGAGCACGACGTCGACTTCGTGATGAAGGTTTGCGACGACATCACTGTCCTCGACTTCGGCTGCCAGATCGCTCACGGAACGCCAGACGAAGTGCGCCGAGACCCGCGTGTCATCGCGGCATACCTCGGCACCACTGACGTCGAAGTCGAAGAGCACGTAGGCGCCACCGCCGGCTCACCAGATGACGTCGGTGACGTCGTCGTGCGTGAGAGGAGGGAGGGATGAACGAGCTGCTTTCGGTCGACAACCTCCAGGCCGGCTACGGCGATCACCCGGTCGTGCGCGACCTCTGTCTGCAGGTGCACGCCGGCGAAGTCGTCGCCCTTCTAGGCCCTAACGGGGCGGGCAAGAGCACAACGCTACTCACGCTCGCCGGAGACCTCTCGCCCATCGCGGGGGTCGTGCGCATGTTCGGGGCAGATTCGACCGACCCCCTACACCGCCGAGCGCGACGCGGAATGGCGCTCGTGACGGAGGAAAGGTCGGTGCTGATGGGACTCACCGTCGCGGAGAACCTCCGGCTCGGGCGCTGTGATGTCGCGCGCGCGATTGCACTCTTCCCCGAACTGGAGCGGCTGATGAACCGTCGCTGCGGGCTGCTGTCGGGTGGCGAGCAGCAAATCGTCACCCTGGCACGCGCCATTGCCCGCGAGCCACGACTCCTTCTCGCAGACGAACTGTCCCTTGGTCTGGCTCCGCTCGTGGTCCGCCGCTTGTTGGAAACAGTCCGCCAAGCAGCCGACGAAGACGGCATCGGTGCCCTACTCGTCGAGCAGCACGTCAGCCAGGTCCTGCGTATCGCGGACCGTGCCTACGTGATGGATCGCGGCCGAATCGTCTTCAGCGGCGATCCAGCGGATGTGGCTCGGCACATCGGTACCACAGGAATGTCAAGTAGCCACGGCGCGCAGCAATGAGCGCACGGCGATGAGCGCACAGCAACGAGTTGAGCGCGCGATCAGAAGGAGAGGAACAGAATGAACCCACTGAGTCGTCGAGCTCGTTGGCCTGGCGCGATTGCCGCCATGGTCGGCGTAGCCCTCACGGTCACTGCCTGCGGCGACGGAGGCTCTGAAGGCGGTGACGCCAACACCAACCAGGCGGGCCTCACCGGTGAACCCATCAAGGTGATGGTGACTGCCCCCCAGGGCAACCCGCTCGCAGACTTCCCCGGCGTCTTCGCAGGCGCGCAGGCCGCCGCGCTCGCAGTCAACGATGCAGGAGGCATCGGCGGCCGACCCATCGAGATCATCACCTGCAACAATGAACTCTCGCCCAACAAGAGCAAGTCGTGCGCCCGAGACGCTGGCAATGCCGGCGTGGTGGCCTATGCCGGATGGGACGCGCTCGCCTCGGTCGCCTACTCGACGCTGGCGTCCAAGGGCATTCCCTCGGTGTTGTCTGCGGTGAACGGCTCTGAATTCCAGACCGAGACCCAGTTCCCGGTGAGCGGCGGGCTGTTCGGCGAACTCTACGGCCAAGCGCTCGTAGCCGAGTCGGCCGGCGCGGAGACCGTGGCTATCGTCGCCGTCCAATTCCCGGGGGCCGAAGAGAACCTGCAGAACACCCAGGACGTCGCTAGGTCGCTGGGCGTCGACGTCGTTGACGTCATCGAAGTGGCGCCGACGCAAACGACCTTCTCCTCGACCGTCGAACAGCTGCGAGACTCTGACCCTGACATGGTTCTGATCAGCAACGGACCCCCGCAGAGCACGACGCTTGTGCAGTCGGCAGCCCAGCTTGGTTACACGCCGAAGTGGGGATACTTCGCTGCGCCGAACAACGAGCGAGACTTCAAGACCATCGCCCAGAACGCTGGCAGCGGAGCGCTCTGGATGGTGTCGGCATTGCCGCCAGCATCGGCCGGCGACCAGTTCCCGGGAATCTCGAAGTACAACGCCGAGATGGACAACGCCGCGGACAACAACATCGATAACGCGGACGCGGACAACCGTAACGAGAACTCGATCGATGCCTGGCTCCAAATCCACGCCCTTGCCGAAGTCGCGGCGACAATCACCGGACCGGTGACCAGCGAGTCGATGCTCGCCGCCCTGAAGACGACGACGGATCTGGATGTGGAAGGACTCGTCACGTGGTCGCCGGGCGGCGAGGGAACGTCTCGGTATCCGAAGTTGTCCGATGACATGGCCCTCTATGTCGGCCCTGTGGAGGACGGCGTGTACGCGCCCGAGTCGGACGAGCCCGTTCGCGTGCTCGACATCGCCGGGACAGCCACCGGTGGCTAGGCAGCTAGCTGCCTCGGCGAACCACGACACATGATAACAACCCGCGAGATGTCCGGCCCGTCGCCGACTTTGGCGACGGGCCGGATCGGCTGGGGATGCACACTCGCCTGCCCGCAGACGCTAGAAGAAGGAACAGCAATGACGAACCAGCACTCAGTAGATGACGTGATTCGCACCTACTTCGACGCCGTGCAACGGGGCGATCAGGAGCGCATCCGAGCGAGTCTCGCTGAAGACGCCACGTTCTGGATCCATGGCAACCTCCCGATCAGCGGTACGTACGAGGGTCGCGACGCGATCGTCGATGGGCTCTTCCAGGGAGCGCTCTCGCGCTTCGAGCCCGGCTCGCTCACTGTTGAACTGACGAGCACCTTCGTGTCGGAAGACCATGCTGCGGCCGAGTGGGTATCGCGTGCTCGCACGCCGACAGGGACTCAATACGAGAACTGCTGCAGCGGGATCTTCGTCGTTCGCGATGGCGTGATCACGTCAGTGCGCGAGTACATGGACACTCAGGCTGATGCCGAGAGTTGGCGTTCGGTGCCTGGACGCTCGGCCGGAGCGCCGACTAAGCTCAGGCCGGCCGGGATGGAGTCGATGCAAGGCACCGGCGTCGACGAGGCCCTGGGCTACTACTGGGAGCTGTTCGAGGACTGGTTCATTCCGCTCTTCGGACAGGAGCTTCCGGCTCGCTCGAAGCTCGACAGGAAGACGGCGGAACTCATCACGGTCGTACTCTGCGCTGTTCGTGGTGCGGAGGCGAGCCTCCACGCTCACGCTCGCATGGCGATTGAACACGGGGCCACGCTCGACGAGCTACGAGGCGTGATGCTGCTGACGATCCCGTCGATGGGTATCCCTGCTGCTCTCGAGGGCCTGGCCATGGTCGAGTCAGGTTTCCATGCATCAGCGGGCGCCGACGCAAAGGAGGTAGCGCCCGACTCGTAACGGCTGTGATGGAACGCGCGATCCAAATAGCACCGATGATTGTGCGCGGTCGGCCCAGCGGCGTGACCACGCGTCAAGGGGGCGAGGGCGCTACGTAGTTCCGCAGCCAGTGGCGTGATGGCAAGCCTGCCTTCGTCGTGTCGGGCGACCAGTCCCGCCTCCGAAAGCGCTCGGAGTCGTTGGTAAAGGACGTTCGATGACATGTCGTCGCAGCGGTCTTTGAGGTCAAGCGCGCGCATTGGTTCGTCGCCGAGCTCCCACATGACCCGCAGTGCCCATCTCCGGCCAGGAGGTCCATCGCCGCCGTGACTGGGCGACCCGTCGTCGAACCACGAACCGGGTGACCAGGGGTTGGGGTGGGGGGTGTCACACGATCTCCAGGGAACTTTGGGTTTAGAAATGTTGGCGTGCACGACGGGATTTCGGTTTCCGAAACAGGGGGATCCATCGTGCGCATCACTCCGCCGGCGGCACCGTTCGACCCGGAGGCGGCCGAGGCACTCGGGCCGATGATGCCGCCCGGCGTCCCCCGATCGCGCTGTTCCGCACGTTCGCCAAAGCCTAATGATGACCAAAGCCATGCAGGGTTGGGCGTACGAGCTGAGCCGCGATCTGTCTCACCGTGCGCGACCGCGAGATCCTCATCGACCGCACCTCGCCGCGTGCCGTTGCGAATACGAGTGGGGGTCCACATCGACTTCTTCGCGAGTCGGGTCGGCCTCACACAGGAGCAGATCACCTCCCTGACCCACGGAAGCGCGAGCGACCTGTGCTGGGCCTCGCCGCGCGACCGCCTCGTGGTCCGTGCAGCGGATGCACTCCACAACCACTCGACGATCTCAGTCTCGCTTCGGGAGCTGCTCTGCTCTCTGCCGAGGTCTACGAGGCCGAACTGCTCGACATTCTGCTGTTCTGCGGCTGGTACCACGCGATCTCCTTCGCTGCGAACTCCGCGGGAGTCCCGCTAGAGCCGAACGCCCCCACCTTCGAGAGTGTCCGCGCGACCGGAGGCGCCGGCTCTGCGCGAGACGCGCTGCGGCTCGCAGGCGCCGAACCGGACGCCGTGCTCAGTCTCCTTCGGGCAGCGATGGCCGAGGATCTCTCCGAAGCCGGCTACCTCACGTCGCTGGCCGTGGTTCCCTCCAACGTCCGCCTCGAGGTCGCCTTCACCTCCCGCCAGAACGGTGTCGCTTGCGGACTCCGCGTGGTAGCCCTCCTCTGCGAGGACATCATCGGCCCGTCTGTCACGCTCACGTCGTTGGTCGCAGACGGAGACCCGATCGCCCCTGGTCAGCAGCTGGCGTTTCTCCCGGCCCGCTCAGTAGTGGTAGCGGAACGAACGGCGCTGACCCACCTGAGCGGGATCGCGACCGCCACCCTGGGTCGACGCGGTCGACGGAACCGGCGTCGCGGTACATGACACCCGCAAGACCACACCGCTACTCCGCGCGCTTGAGAAGCACGCCGTGCGCTGCGGTGGAGGCACCAACTACCGCTACGGACTCTTCGACGAGATCGTCATCAAGGATAACCACATCGCAGCCGCCGGAGGCATCGCAAACGCACTCGGTGCGGTACCGGTGCAGAGCGAGGTCGAGGGCTTCGTCGAACTGGTCGAGGGTGTCGCCCACGGTGCCAGTCAGATCATGCTCGACAACTTCGCCGTGAACGATATGCGCGTCGCCGTGGAACGTGTACGAGCCTGCTCACGCGACGTGCGCCTCGAGGCCAGCGGGGGCTTCAGTCTCCGAGATGCCCGCGAGATCGCGCTGACCGGCGTGGACTCGATCTCCATCGGCTCCATCACCCATTCCGCGCCGGCAATCGACATCGGCCTCGACGCGTTGTCGGCAGCCAGATGAGGATGAGGAGCTAGCGCCTGAGGCGCGCCAGTGCGGTGCCCACGACTATGGCCACTAAGATCAACCGACGACGAGCACCAGGTCGCCGCCGTCGACGGCTTGGGTGCCGGGGATCGCGACTCGTTCGACCGTGCCCGCGACCGGCGCGGTGATCGAGGCCTCCATCTTCATGGCCTCGATGGTCGCGACCGTCTGGCCGACCTCGACCGTCGCGCCGGTCTCGACGATCACGGTCACCACGCCCTGGAACGGCGCGGCCACGTGGCCGGGCTTCGAGGTGTCGGCCTTCTCGGCGGCCGCGACCTCGGCGGAGACGCTCCTGTCGCGCACGGAGATGGGGCGGAGCTGGCCGTTGATGGTTGCCATCACGGTGCGGTTGCCGCGCTCATCGGGCTCGCTGATCGCCTGCAGCCCGAGCAGGATCGTCTTGCCCTCCTCGATCGTGACCTCGTGCTCGTCGCCGCGCCGCAGCCCGTAGAGGTAGTCGATGGTCGGAAGCACAGAGACGTCGCCGTGGGTCTCGCGGGCCTCAGTGAAGTCCTTGGTGGGTCCGGGAAAGAGCAGCTGGTTGAGGGTCTCGCGACGGACCCGGGAGCTGCCGACGGTGAGCGCCTCGGACTGCTCCGCGGTCACCTCGCCGATTGACGGCTTCCAGGTGCGGCCGGCCAGGGCCTTGGTTCGGAACGGGTCGGGCCAGCCGCCGGGCGGGTCGCCGAGCTCGCCGTGAAGAAAGCCGATCACGGAGTCAGGGATGTCGAACTTCGAGGGGTTCACGGCGAACTCGGCGGGATCGGCGCTGACGCCGACGAGCGCGAGCGCGAGATCGCCGACGACCTTACTGCTCGGGGTGACCTTGGGGATGTGGCCCAGGATGTCGTTGGCGGCGGCGTACATGTCCTCGACCTGCTCGAACTTCTCGCCGAGTCCGAGAGCGATGGCCTGCTGACGGAGGTTGGAGAGCTGGCCGCCAGGGATCTCGTGTCGGTAGACGCGGCCGGTGGGGGCGGGGAGGCCGGACTCGAACGGTTCGTAGACCCTCCGGGTGGCCTCCCAGTAGGGCTCGAGGGCGTTGACGGCGGCGAGGGAGAGCCCGGTCTCGCGGTCGGAGTGGTCGGTCGCGGACACGAGTGCGGAGAGAGCGGGCTGCGAGGTGGTGCCGGCCATGGATGCGCAGGCGGCGTCGACGGCGTCGACGCCGGCGTCGATGGCGGCGAGGAGGGTGCCGAGCTGGCCGCCGGGGGTGTCGTGGGTGTGGAGGTGGACGGGGAGGTCGAAGCGTTCGCGCAGGGCGATGACCAGGGTGCGGGCAGCGGGGGCGCGGAGGAGGCCGGCCATGTCCTTGATCGCGAGGACGTGGGCGCCGGCGTCGACGATCCGCTCGGCGAGCCGCAGGTAGTAGTCGAGGGTGTAGAGCGTCTCGTCGGGGCTGGAGAGGTCGCCGGTGTAGCAGAGCGCGACCTCGGCCAGTGTGGTGCCGGTCTCGCGGACGGCCTCGATCGCGGGGCGCATCTGCTCGACGTCGTTGAGGGCGTCAAAAATCCGGAACACGTCCAGGCCGGTGGCGGCGGCTTCCTGCACGAAGGCGCGGGTGACGGCGGTGGGGTACGGCGTGTAGCCGACGGTGCTGCGGCCGCGAAGCAGCATCTGGAGCATCACGTTCGGGACGGCCTGGCGCAACGCGGCCAGCCGCTCCCAGGGGTCCTCGGACAGGAACCGCAGTGCGACGTCGTAGGTCGCGCCGCCCCAGCACTCTAGCGACCACAACTCCGGTGTGGTCCGGGCGACGTGCCCGGCCACACCGAGCAGGTCGCGAGTGCGGACCCGGGTCGCGAGCAGCGACTGGTGTGCGTCGCGGAACGTGGTGTCGGTGACCGCGACCTGTGCCTGCTCGCGCAGGGCCCGCGCGAATGCCTCGGGTCCGAGGGCGAGCAGCCGCTGACGGGTGCCGTCCGGCGGCGGGACGCGCAGGTCGACCGGCGGCAGCTTCGAGGCGGGGTCCACGCTGACCGGCGCCGGCCCGTTCGGTTGGTTCACCGTGACGTCGGCGAGGAAGGTCATCAGCTTGGTGCCGCGGTCACCGGCGGCGCGGGCCTGGAGCAGCTGCGGGTGCGTCTCGATGAAGCTGGTGGTGACCCGTCCGGCCGCGAAGCTCGGGTCGTCGAGGACGGCCTGGAGGAACGCGATGTTGGTCGTGACGCCGCGGATCCGGAACTCCGCGATTGCCCGCCGGGCCTTGGCGACGGCGTCCCCGAAGGTCCGACCCCGGCAGGTGAGCTTGGACAGCATCGAGTCGAAGTGCGCGGACACCTCGGCGCCGGTGTAGGTGGTGCCGCCGTCGATGCGGACTCCGCCGCCGCCGGGGGAGCGGTACGTCGTGATGATCCCGGTGTCGGGGCGGAAGCTGTTGGCGGGGTCCTCGGTGGTGATCCGGCACTGCAGCGCGGAACCGCGGAGCTGGACGGTGTCCTGGGACAGCCCGAGGTCGGCGAACGTCGCGCCGGAAGCGATCCGCAACTGGGCTTGGACGAGGTCGACGTCGGTGACCTCCTCGGTCACGGTGTGTTCGACCTGGATGCGGGGGTTCATCTCGATGAAGACGTAGTTACCGTCGGGGTCAAGGAGGAACTCGACCGTGCCGGCGTTGCGGTAGCCGATTTCGCGGGCGAACCGCACCGCGTCGGCGCACATGCGGTCGCGCAGCTCGGGGTCGAGGTTCGGGGCCGGGGCGATCTCGACGACCTTCTGGTGCCGCCGCTGCACCGAGCAGTCCCGCTCGAAAAGGTGCATCACCTCACCCGCGGCGTCGGCCAGGATCTGTACCTCGATGTGACGGGGGTCGGTGACCGCCTGCTCGATGAAGACCGTCGGGTCGCCGAAGGCGCCCTCGGCCTCGCGCATGCAGGTCTCCACGGCCTCACGCAGGTCCTCGACCCGGTTCACCCGCCGCATGCCGCGGCCGCCGCCACCGGCGACCGCCTTGACGAAAAGCGGGAGCCGCAGCGTCTCCGCGGCCGCGACCAGGGCGTCCACGTCGGTCGACGGGTCCACACTGGCGAGCGTCGGGACGCCGGCCGCCTTGGCCGCCGCGATGGCGCGGGCCTTGTTGCCCGTCAGCTCAAGGATGGCCGCCGAGGGCCCGACGAAGGTGATGCCGGCGTCGGCGCAGGCCTCGGCCAGGGCCGGGTTCTCGGACAGGAACCCGTAGCCGGGGTAGACGGCGTCCGCGCCGGCGTTGAGGGCGACCTGCACGACCGCGTCCGGGTCCAGGTACGCCCGGACCGGGTGGCCGCGCTCGCCGATCTCGTAGGACTCGTCCGCCTTCAGCCGGTGCTCGGACCCGCGGTCCTCGTAGGGGAACACCGCGACAGTGCGCGCGCCGAGCTCGTACGCCGCGCGGAACGCGCGGATCGCGATCTCGCCGCGATTAGCGACCAGCACCTTCACGAATCCGTTGGTCACTGGAGTGCTCCTTGATCTCTCTCAAGAGAACGCGTCTTGCGCGCGCAGGGGTACCGACCACCGCTTGCCATGGCTGCAAGTCCAGCGACCCGGTTCGTCAAAACGATTCGCGACGTGCGTCTCAGACAACCGGCGTGGCGTGTGTATGAAAGGTCTCCGGGACATCCTGTCCCCACGCCGTGGAGCGAGCTTCAGATTCGGTGTTCCACGTCACGGGTTCCCAATCCGGAGCAGTGATGTGCAACCCGCCAAAAATGAGTTCGACGCGGTTTCCTCCGGGTTCGAGGACGTAGAGGAAGAACCCCTGCGTCCTAAGGTGCTTCGCCGGCCCGAACTCAATGGGCGTGCCCAGTTCCATGAACAGGTCGGCGGCTCGAAGGATTGCCGAGCTGTCCTCGACGGCGTACGCGATGTGGTGCAGGCGCCCATGTTGTCCCGCTACCGGTTCCCGAGTGATTGCCAGATCGTGCGCCTTGTTCATCAAACTCATCCACGCGCCTACTTCTGGTGCGCCTGGAGGGACAAGTCGCTCGCGCAGTTTGAAGCCCAGCGTGCTCGACATGAACTCGCGCGCTTCAGGAACACCGCCGGCCAAGACGTTCAAGTGGTCGATCCGAGCGGCGCCAACTCCCCGACTCACGGAACTCTGGGGCTGATTCAAGAGGTAGGACGTCGAATCTTCGGATGCAACGTAGCGTTCGGATTCGTAGTAGATCTCCATGAGCTGGCCACTGGGCGAGCGAAATTGGAACGCCGCTCCATGGCCGATGTCACCGTCGATCCATTCGCCAGCCACACCTTGGTTCCGCAGAGCGGACACCCTGCGTGCGAGCGCGGCGGCGCTGGTTGTACGCCATCCCACGTGACCGAGGCCAGCGACAGGGGCGGCGGTCAGTTTCAGTGTGCTGAGGTCATGGTCGCCCCAGCCCCTCAAGTAGACGCTGGATCCTGTTACGGCCACCATCGTGAGCCCGTACACCTCGAGGAAGAACGCCAGACTTTCGTCGAAGCGAGGTGTCAGCAGTTCAACGTGACCTAAATGGGCCAGATCGTAGATCGGTTCCTCCGCCGCCTGCGTCTCAGGCATGACCTTGGGTCTCCATCAGAGCGATGTCAGCCAACACTTGGGGTCCCCGGTTGGCGGCTGAGTATCCAGTGAAGAGGAAGGCCAGGTTGACGACCGCCTGCAGCTCGTCCCAGCTTGCACCGGCCCTCCGAGCGGCGAGGCCGTGGAGTGCCGCGGCATCGCTCAACTTCGAGTGGAGAACTCCGAAGAGAACGAGTTGAACCGTCTTTTGGTCCAAGGCCTCGGGGTACATCGCTAGATGTCGCAGTTTCTCCTGCGCGAGGAGCAGGGCGGGATCACGCTGTGCTTCTGCGTCGAAGCGTGCAGCGACACGTGAGGGGACGAAGCCGACGAGTTCTTCGTAGGTGGCGCGGAGGGCCGCAATCGTCTGCTCCTCATCCACGCTCGTCTGACGGATGCGGGACAGTTCATCACTCACTGTCGTTGCCTTCGAGTGGAATCGCGATGCCCTTGGCGGCGAAGACCGCCTTGGCGACATCGAGGCCGCGGATTGTGCGGGGGTGTCCTGCATAGATCGACACGTGGAAGATCGCTTCGATGATCTCAGCCGGGCTGACCCCGACATGGAGGGCTCCGCGCATGTGCGCGGTGAGCAGCTTTTCGGTATCGCCAAGCGCGGTCAGGACTGCCACGTTGATGAGCTGGCGTTGCTGATGCGACAGATCGGGGCGGCCGTAGACGTCCGCGAACCCGGTCTCTACAACGAACTTGAAGAAGTCCGGGCTGATCTCGCTGATCGGATTCCCAATCCTCGCGAGAGACCCGGACCCGTGGATCTCGTTCATGATTTCGATACCGCGGTCGTACTTCGTGTCCTGTGACATGCGAGTTCCTCCATTGTCGAAGTTGTGGCGGCGAGCTTCGAACTTCATCGAGCGCGCGCCCGGCGCTCGGCCTCCGCGCCGAAACCACATCCGAACTTGTCCGATCAGGCGTGCGCCGGACTGTTGTTCAGTCGCCGGCTTCGCTGCGAGCGCAGACCAGCAGCCCGAGATTCTGTACACAGAAGTCGAGGCAAGTCAACGCCCAACTGAGCGCGAACTCTGCGATTGACATGCCTGGATCTCAGATCTATGGTGGAAGAACTGCATACAGATAATGGAGGCACGATGAAGGCGATTAGGCCGCCGAGGACACCGCGGGGCTTGGCGTTCACCCCCGGCTACGCCCTCAACCCTGGGGCGCGGATCATCCCGTTGGGAGTGGTCACCCCCGAACGGGACGGTGCCGTCAATCCATCGATTGCCCAACAGACCGCGGACTGCCTCGCGAACGTTGACGACATGCTGGCCCGACTTGGCAACAGCGCTCGTGCCGTCAAGATGACGCTCTGCATGACCGACGTGAGAGAGGTCTGGGACAGCAACGCCGTCTTCGACAAGCACTACGCCAGCGACGAACGCCCGAATCCCGCCAAGACACTCCTTGAGGTCTCGGCCTGCTCGGTGCCGGGTGCACGTTTCGAAGTAGACGTCTGGGCGGTCGTTGAGCCCGACGGCGGCTCAGTGACTCGGGCCGGAGACGTGCGGGTTGCCCACGGGCAGGCCGGTGAAGCAGCCGGTGCTGGCCTCGAGGCTGAGTTGGAGAGCTGTGTCAATGCGATCGATCAGGCACTAGCCGCCTCGCGCGATGACCGGGCGCAGGTCGCAAGGCTCGCTGTGCACCTCGCCGACATGAGTGACTGGTCGCTCTGCCGGCAGATCCTGGAAAGGCAGTTCGACCCGGCTCAGACGGTGCTGGTGCCACTGGCGGTTACGAAGGTCGGCCAGGTGGGTGCCCGCGTTGAGCTCAGTGCCTGGACCGAAGGGCCTGCTCAGCCGGCCAACGCCGGCGATCCGACGATCCTTGCGATCTCCGGCAGCGCGGCGATTCCGATGTACATCGGCGGCGAGGCTTCGGATCTTTACAAGTATCGACCTGTGGCAGACATCCGCGATCAGGTCGAGGTCTGTCTGAACAACTACGCGAACATCCTCCAGACAGCTGGCTCCAGTTGGGACGACATCTTCGAAACAACTTGGCACCTCACTGACCGACGGGAATGGGACGCCGTTGCAGAGGTTGTCGAGAAGTGGTTTGGACGACCTGTCCCTAACCCCACGGTGATCGAAGTCCCCAAGTTCGTTCTCCCCGGAGTGCGAGTCGAGATTGATATGTGGGGAACCATCCCCGCTGGCGGAACGGCGTAGGGGCTGCGTCGATGGACATCGCCCAGAAGAGCGCCCTAGTCGTTGGCGGTTCACAAGGTCTCGGCGAAGCAACGGTACGTGCCCTTGTTGCCGCTGGCGCCTTTGTGGTTATCGCCGACGTGAACGAGGAGGAGGGCACTCGCCTTGCGGCCGAACTGGGTGACCGGGCGCTCTTCGTCAAGGCGGACGTCGCGGATGCCGGTCAGGTCGCGTCTGCGGTGTCCGTCGCTGCCGAGGCGGCAGGGGGATTGCGTATCTCCGTTTGCTGCGCAGGAATCACCGCGCAGCAACCCATCGCCGACGAGAGTGGGCCGCACTCTCTCCAGACGTTCGTCGATGTCATGAACGTCAACCTGCTCGGCACGTTCAACGTGCTACGCGAGGCGTCCGCGGCCATGGTCGCCAACGAGCCGAGCGTGAGTGGCGAGCGGGGGGTCTGCATCAATGTTGCCTCCATCACTGCCCTCGATGGGCCGCGGGGATCCATTGCCTACACGGCATCCAAGGCGGCCGTCGTGGGGATGACACTGCCGGCGGCACGAGATCTCGCCAGTACTGGCATCCGGGTCTGCGCCATCGCGCCAGGCACATTCGACACCCCAATGACCCGTCATGTCCCGGATGCTCTGCGCGAGCATCTCAGTGCCGCACAGATGTGGCCACAACGCTTCGGGCGCCCGGACGAGTTCGCAGCGCTCGTGTGCCATATCGCGACTAACGAGATGCTAAACGGCGAGACCATCCGTCTTGACGGCGCCGTGCGGGTCCCACCTATTCGGAAGAGCACCTAGCGTGCGTCCACCCTCGTCGCCGCACCGGTGGCGGAGTCATTCGTCAGTGGCTCCTAGCGCGTAGACGCATTGTGCGATCTCTACGCCGGGCAGGCAACTGATGCGGCGACCAATCTCGTAGTCCGTGGCAGCACACTTCGTTAGTAAGGATTCGATCGTGACTTCAACCACCACAGAGCCTTGGCCGGCGGTCGATGGGGTCTGGGAGCTGGACACAGTCCACTCTCGGGTCGCGTTCGCGGTCGACTTCGTCGCAGGCCCGTTCTGGGCCGAGTTCAGTGAGTTCGACGCGACCTTGGACGCACGAACGGGAGACATCAGTCTGGAGGGCAGCGCGCTCGCCGAGTCTGTCAACGTCACGTTGCCGCCGTTTCGCGCGCATCTTTTGGGCCCGGAGTTTTTCGACGCAGTCGATCATCCCCGCATCCTGTTCCGGTCGGAGCGTTGTGAGACGCAGGGCTCACAGCTGGATATGACGGCAAGCCTCTGTGTCCGGGGAGTGTGGCAGCAGTGTGTCGGTAGCGGGACCCTGTACGGCCCGGTCCGAAACCAGTTCGGTGCGGTTGTCGTGGGGGTCTCTCTCAGGGCTGACGTAGACCGACACCGGTTCGGTCTGGACTGGCAGGTCGCCCTGCCAGGGGGCAAAGGCGGGCTGGCCGACATGGTGCGACTGGAATCAGACCTTCAGTTTGTCTTCCGAGAGGACGAGGCAGTCTCATGACCGAAGTGCGTGGCGAGGCCGAACGACTCCACCTTGACGCGAAGCCGGCCGCGCTGGAAATGCAAGTCCAGCGCACAGCTGTCGTCGTCGTCGACATGCAGAACGACTTCTGCACACCCGGAGGGAGCGTGGAAACGGCGGGGTTTGATCTTTCGCTGGTGCGGTCCATCATCCCTGCTATCGCGGACGTGCTCAGTTGTGCACGATCCATCGGGCTACAGGTGATCTATCTGCAGCATGGTTACAGGCCGGATCTGTCCGACCTCGGCCCGCCGGAGTCGCGCAACGCAATCGCCCACTTGGCGGCGGGAGTAGGAACACCATTCGCCGCACCAGACGGCTCGATGGGTCGAATAGGCGTTCACGACACCTGGAACACTCAGATCATCGACGAACTCGCCCCGCAGCCCGGGGACGTCGTCATTCGCAAGAACCGCTTCAGTGGGTTTCACGACACGCCCTTGGAGTCGACCCTGTCGTCATCCGGTATCGAAACCTTGGTCGTCACGGGCTGCACCACGAGCATCTGCGTTGAAGCGCTCGTCAGGGATGCGATGTACCGCGACTATCGGCCCATTGTCCTTTCGGACTGCACTGCCGAGCCGCAGGGTCAGGCTAACCACGACGCCTCGCTGGCCATCATCGAGTCGACCCTCGGTTGGGTATCTGAATCGCGCCACCTGCACGCGGCCGCAGAAGCGCTTCGGCCAGGGCCTGAGACGGGAAGCCCGACATGAACGACTGGACGGTGCAGCGAGCTGCGATCGAGCTGCGCGAGCGTCAGACGCTCGCCCGTGCAGGAGGAAGGCTCGTGGACGTCTGGGAAGAACTCGATCTAGACGTCGCCTACGAAACCCAGACGGCCCTACTGCGCCACATGGAGCAGGACGGGGACGCGGTTGTTGGCGTCAAGCTTGGGCTCACATCGCCGGCGAAGCAGAAGCGGATGGGGATCTCGACTCCCCTCACTGCTTGGCTCACCGACGCGATGACCCTCCAGGACGGCGAAGCGCTGTCCCTAGACGGCCTGATCCATCCACGCGTCGAGCCAGAGATCGTCTTCGTGATGGGAGAAAGGCTAGAAGGTCCGGGGGTGACCGCAGGCCAGGCGTTAGCGGCTGTGCGTACCGTCCACGCAGGCCTCGAGGTTATCGACAGCAGATTCGCGGACTTCCATTTCACTCTGCCGGACGTGGTTGCGGACAACGCCTCCGCTGCGCGCTTCATGGTCAGCGATCGAGGCGTAGATCCGCGGTCTGTCGATCTTGCGGCGGAAGCCTGTCGGATCTCCCTCAATGGAGTGGTCGCGGAAACAGGAACAGGTGCTGACGTCCAGGGACACCCCGCCGAGGCATTGGCGCTCGCAGTCAACTCCCTGGGCAAGCGCGGGCTCGCGCTCGAGGCCGGGTGGATCATCCTCACAGGCGGAATCACTGACGCGGTGCCTTTCGGCCCCGGCGATCTAGTACACGTCGAGTTCGCAAACTTGGGCGCGCTGACCATGAGGAGCACAGGGAGCACAGGGTCGGGACGGCTCGACTGATGGATTCGAAGAGCCAGCGTGCGCCTGACCGAGAGGAATGTGCGCCGAACGCTCGAGGAGATTCGGCGCGCGACGAGCTCTCGAGAACGCCGACAGAGACCGTCCACTCGATGGTCCGGCTCTTCAACGAAGGTGACCTGGACGCAGCACAAGCTCTGCTCTCGCCGAGAGTGGTAAACCACGCCGCACCCATCGGTACTGACTCGGGATGGCGAGGATGGCGGGCGTTCTGGGAGTCCGTGCGACGCGGGTACCCGGACTTCCACGCTTCCATCGAGCAGACTTGCGAAGCAGGTGACATCGTCGCCACTCAGTACACGATGCGCGGCACGCACACTGACGAGTTCTTGGGCTCTGCAGCGACAGGACGGCGCTTCGAGGCACGCGCGATGGACATCATGAGGGTTCGTGATGGTCAGATCGTCGAACATTGGGGGGTCAGTGAGCCCTGGGGTTGATGACATCGAGCCGGCACAGGATCGGGCTCCGCGCACTGGCGTCCCACTCCGGGGTGCCTTCGGCGGGCCATTCCTACCTGGAGAAGCGCCTTCGATCATCCGCAGTGGGTGTGAAGGGGCGTGCTGACTCTCCTCCGCGTCGATGCGAGTCCACGGGACGCGCGCTCCCGTAGTCGCGCGCTGACCGCGCAGTTCGAGAATCAGTGGCGAACGCGTCATCCAGACGGGCGCGTGGTGATGCGTGACATAGCGCGAGATCCGCCACCGTTCGTCAGTGAGGCATGGATGGAGGGGGCCTTCGCGTCGGCTGATGTGCGGAGCCCTGCCGCTCTCGACGCGCTCGCGATCTCAGATGGCTATGTGAACGAGGTTCTGTGCGCAGACCACATTGTCATCGGTACGCCGATGTACAACTTCGGCTGCCCGGCTGTTCTCAAGGCTTGGGTTGATCAAGTCGTTCGAGTGAACCGTACGGTGAGGATCGTCGGGGGCGGCTTCGCCGGTCTGGCGACCGGTACATCGGTCTCGGTCCTCGTGGCCTGTAGCGGAGATCCGCGGCCAACGACACGTGGTGCAGCGACGAACTTTCTGGAACCGTATCTGCGCTCGGTCCTTGCGTTTATTGGAATCGACGACGTCGACTTCGTGTACGCGCACAGCCAGAACCCGATGACCGTCGACGATGCTCAGATGCACGCTGATCGTGCATTGAGTGAGGCGCGGGCAACCATCGAGCAACTCGTCGCACGGACTGCCGAACGTTGTCACCGCAGGTAGCCGTGGAGCTATCCCAAGTCGACGGCATTCTGTGTGAGTGGTCGTGGCTATATGCGGTGATCCGCGAGAGGACGGATAGACTGTCCACAGTGTCGCGACAGGCTACGAGACGATCGGAAACAAGAATCCTGTGGAGATGATCGATGCGCGCGCCGACGATGAATCGGTAGACCAGGCGCAGTCTGAGCCCTCGTCGGCGACGGCTTCACCGGGGTTCGACCTTTACGATCAGTTGCGCAACGACATTCTTGATGGTCGCCTTGCGCCTGGCACGGTCATCTCCCAGGTCCAACTTGCCAAGCAGATGGGGGTGAGTCGCACCCCACTGCGAGAGGCCATCCGCAGACTGCAGCAGGAGGGCCTGGTCGAGGCGGACTTCAACCGTCGCGCGCGCGTGGCTCAGGTGGATCCCAGCACGCTCGAGCAGATATTCACAGAACGGATCATGCACGAGACTCTTGCCTTGGGCGTGAGTCTGCAGCACATGCGGCCATCAGATCTGGATGAGATCGATCGGCTCTCGGACGAGATGCGTGAGTCGAAGACGGCCGGCAGGTTTGATGAATGGGATGAGGCTCACCGCGCCTTCCACCGGCAGCTAGCCCTGCGGGCGAGCGATCACTTGAGGAGTCGAATCTCGCTCCTCACGCAGCAAGGAGCCCGCTTTCGGCCGATGGCGGAGAACACGTCGGACAGAAGCTGGACCGCGTGGGACATCGACCACGAAAAGATCGCTCAGGCATGTCGTGAGGGGCGACGTCGTGACGCGATCGCGACTCTCGCGCGGCACCTTGCTCGCTCCGCAACGTCCTTGCTCGGCTCGGTCGCGCCGGAGTATGACGCCATCCAAGTTAGGACGATCCTCGAGATCGTCGCCGGGGACGTCTCCCTCGATCGTTAACCGCCGACGATTCGATCGCGCAGGTCGCTGCCCCACTGAACCGTGGCGCCGAGGTGACGTGAGGCGAGGCGAAGCCTGAAGCGCCCCAGGTTTGATGCCGCTGCTGTTCGAGTCCGGAAGGATGAACAGCATGCCGAAGAAGATCGATCCTGCTCTGAAGGAGCGGGCTGTGCGTCTGGTGCTGGAGCACCGGGGCGAGTACCCCACGACGACCGCCGCGGTTGCCGCGGTGAGCAAGCAGGTGGGGGTCGGCAAGGAAAGCCTGCGGCGTTGGGTCGCGCAGGCTGACATCGATGTCGGGGACCGCCCCGGTGTCTCGACGAGCGAGTCGGCCGCAAGCTCAAGGCCGAGAATCGTCCGCTGCGTGAGGACAACGAGATCTTGAAGGCGGCCTCGATTTTCTTCGCCGGGGAGCTCGACCCCCGCAACCGCTGATCGTCGCGTTCATCGACGGTCAACGTGCTCGGGGGCACGAGGTCGAGTCGATCTGCCGGGTCCTGCGTGAGCAGGGTCTGCAGATCGCCGCGCGCACCTACCGCTTGTGGCGCCGGGCCAACCAGCGGGTCGCCGAGCGGACCGTGTCCGATGCCGTGGTCGTCGACGCGGTCCGGGACATCGCCTGGACCCTCAACGCCAGGGGTGAGCGGGTGCTGGCCCCAGAAGGGCTCTACGGGCGCCGCAAGATGACCGCCTACGTGCGTCGCACCGCGGTCCCCCGGCGCCTCTGCCGGGGCGGTGGACCGGGCGATGCGCACCCTGGGCCTGGAGGGCGTGCGGCGGGTCAAGAAGGTTCGCACCACCATCCCCGACAAGGATGGGAAGGGGTCTGTCGAGAGGCTGGCGACCGGCTCAACGCACGAGCCTCGTCTGACTACGGATCAGATGGTCTAGCGCTCTTGCTGCAGCGCCGTTTGTGGAACTCCGTGGCAGCGGGCTGCGTATGGGGCCGCGCGCCGTGGTCAGGTGCCCCCGACGTACCCCCGCCGCGCAACACGTCCCGTTCCTGCCATTGCACGGCTGCCACTTTAGGCGTGCGGCAGACGCAGAAGGTTGGGGCAGGGCCATTCGCAATGAGAAGGTCAGGGGTTCGAATCCCCTCAGCTCCACCGAAGATCCAGGCCCGACCGACGACCTCGGTCGGGCCTGAGTCGTTCCTGGCCCCTGCTCACCCCGACCCGGCCCGTCTCGTGTGGCCCAGCCCGGGCCAGGGACCGCGCTGAGCCACACGAGGCGGGGCGGGAGGGCCGTGACCCGAGCGCACCCCCGTCGTTGACTGTGACAGCCGTCACCTCGGCGGCGTCGCTCCCTCCGGAGGTCCCTGCGTGCGCGTGATCGTCCTGGTGCTGGGACTCGTCCTTGCAGCGCTCTTCTCCGCCTGCGGCTCCCAGCTGCACCCCGACGACGTCCGGGCGGTCGGCCAGACCGGCACCGGCACCGCGGTCTCCGGTGCGGGCGCCGACGTCGGGGGCGGCACCACGACCTCGGTCGACGGCAGCAGCGGTGGCGGTGGGGACGTCTCCACGGCCGGCGGCTCGGACGGCGGCACGACCTCCTCCACCGGTGGCGGCACCAGCAGCTCGGGCGGCGGGCCGTCCGGCGGCGACGACGAGGCGGGCGACCCGACCGGCGGCACGAGGGCCGGGTCCTGCGACGGGTTCGAGAACTCCACGGGCATCACCGACAAGGAGATCGTCGTCGCGAACTCCTCCGACCTCTCCGGCCCGGTGCCGGGTCTCTTCGAGTCCGCCCGGCTGGCGACCGCTGCCTACCTGGCCTACTTCAACTCCCGCTCCGACGTGTGCGGTCGCAAGCTGACGCTGCTGGAGCTGGACAGCAAGACCGACTCCGCGGGCGACCAGGCGGCCTACACCCGCGCCTGCGCGGAGTCCTTCGCCGCGGTCGGCTCGGTCTCGATCTACGACGCCGGTGGCGCGCGCACGACCCAGGAGTGCGGCCTGCCGGACCTGCGGGCCAACATCCTGACCGAGGGGCGCGCGGACTGCACGACCTGCTTCTCCGCGCAGGCGCTGGAGCCCGGCGTCATCACCGACGCGGCGTACCAGTTCTACACCAAGCAGAACAAGGCGGCCACGCAGTCCGCCGCCTTCCTCTACCTCGAGCTCGGCGGGTCGCCCGACCTCGCCAAGAGCTTCTCCGAGACCGCCGAGTCGGTGGGCTTCCAGGTCAAGATCCTCAAGGGCATCGGCACCGCGGAGTTCAACTACGCGCCGTTCGTGCAGGAGATGAAGGACAAGGACATCCGCTTCGTCTCCTTCACCGGCGCCACCATCCAGGCCGTGCGCCTGGCCGACGCGATGGCCCAGCAGAACTTCGAGCCCGACCAGTTCGTGGTGACCCAGACGCAGTACGGCCCGGAGTTCCACGAGCAGGGCGGCGCGAACGTCGACGGCGCGATGGCGCCGGTCCCGCACCCGGCCTTCAACTCCGGCAACCCCGAGATCACCCAGTACGTCCAGTGGCTGCAGCGGGTCAAGCCCGGTGCGTCGCCCAGCACCTTCGGCCTCTTCGCCTGGTCCGCCGCCCGGCTCTTCGCCGAGCGGGCCGTGGCCCTCGGCGGGAAGCTGAGCCGCGAGACGCTGCTGGCGGAGATCCGCAAGGTGGGCTCGTGGACGGCCGGCGGGATGCACGCGGAGATGAACGTCGGCGGCAAGAAGTCCTTCCCGTGCCAGACCGTCGTCCAGCTGCAGCAGGGGGAGTGGCAGCAGATCTCCGGCAAGGGCTACACCTGCGGCAACCTCGTGCGTACGTCGGTGGCCCGCTGACCCCCGGGTCGGCTCACGCCACGAGGTCGTCCCAGCCGGCGGCGAGGTAGTCCAGGAACGCCTCGCCGACCGACTCCGCACGCAGGTCCTCACGGCTGACCGGGCGCTCGCGCACCCGGAAGTCGGGGTCGCCCAGCGCCCGCGCCGCGAAGTCGTGGTGGAGGATCGCGCCGATCCCGACCGTCACGAAGTCCGCGCCCTGCTCCAGGCACCACCGGGCGTCGGCGGCCGACACGACACCGCCGGCCACACCCAGCGCCGTGCGCCGGCGGGGGAGCCGGGCGAAGTGCTCGATGAGCAGCCCGTCGGCACCGGTGCGGGGGCGCATGAAGACGTCCCACAGCGACATGTCGAGGTGGTCGAGCAGGTCGGAGTCCAGCAGCCGCCGGGCGGTCTCGACACCCTCCTCGAGGCTGATGCCGGTGCCCTCGGGAGTCAGCCGCACGCCCAGCTGGAAGTCGGGCCCGGTCGCGGCGCGCACGCCCTCGACCACGTCCAGCAGGGGCCGCACCCGGCCGTCCAGGTCACCGCCGTACCCGTCGGTGCGGTGGTTGTGCCGCGCGTCGAGGAACTGGCCCAGGAGGTAGCCGTGCGCCCCGTGCAGCTGCACCCCGTCGAAGCCGGCGCGCTCCGCGCGCACCGCGGCCGCCACGAAGTCCTCGACCATCGCCTCGACCTCGCCGGTGCTCATCGCGACCGCGTCCTTCTCGGGATCGTCCCACGGGCACTGGTTGGGCCGTCCCGTCAGCCGCGGGTCGGCGCGCCGTCCGCCGTGGTGCAGTTGCACCGACGAGGTGGCGCCCGTCGCGCGCAGCTCGTCGGCAAGCGCGGTGAGCCCGGACAGGTGCGCGTCGGAGGCGATGCCGAGCTGACCGCCCCAGGCCTGGCCGGCGGGAGCGACGTACGCCGCTGCGGTCATCACCAGGCCGAAGCCGCCGGTCCCGCGGGCGACCAACCAGCGCCGCTCGTCGTCGGACAACGTGCCGTCGGCATGGCTCTGGGTGTTGGTCAACGGCGCCAGCGCGAACCGGTTGCGCCACGGCCGTCCGTGCGGCTGGGGCAGCGGGTCGGCCAGGGCGGGTGTCGGGCCGGATGGCGAGGCAGGTGGCGAGGAGGGGGCTGGCGTGCTCATCGCGGTCATCATGCCGGTCACGTGGGGCACGGGCGCCAGCAGGAGGCTTGTGCGGCTACCGCCCCGGCCGAGCCTGCGTGAGTCCAGACCGGGGCGGTCGCTGCCGCGTCCGGTGGGTTCCCCCGGCGCTTCACCGGCAACCACCCCGAAAGGGTGAACCTCGCGCGACCGAGCGCGGGACCGGTGAGGATTCGCCCGTTCGGGTGACGTCGCGGGGCGCTCGCGCGGAGGCTGCTCGGTCATCTCCCTTCGGGTGGCCTGACGGTCCGGCGGGTTGGGCACCGTCGTGGCATGACCCGCCTCCTCGAGCATCTCGAGCAGCTCCGTGAGGAGCGCCGAGCCCCCTCCGGCCCGACCCCCGGGCGCCGCGACGCCGTGCGCCCCGCCACCGACGGCTTCCGGGACTGCCGCGGTGTGTGGCACGCCTGGCAGGAGGACCGCTGATGCCGGCCCCGCTGCCGACCCCTCGGGGCGCGCTCACCGAGGCCCTCAGCGACTGCTTCCGCGGGCGAGGGGTGACCCGCAGCGTGGAGGCCGACTCCCACGACGACGCCGCGCTGGCGCTGTGGATGCTCTACGAGCTGCACCACCGCGGCTTCGACGAGGTCGACGACGCGCTGGAGTGGGATCCCGCGCTGCTGGCGGTGCGTGCCGACCTCGAGCACGACCTGGAGGAGCGCTGGCGCGACCGCGCCCGGCACCTGGCCCAGCCCGCCCAGGACCGGGTGGCCGACGGGGAGGACTTCGCCGAGCTCTTCTTCGACCTGTGCGCCGCCGACACCGGCGGGGAGTCGCTGGTCCGTTTCGTCCAGCGCGAGGCCGAGGAGGAGCAGGTGCTCGCGCTGCTGCGGCAGCGCTCGATCTACCACGTGCGCGAGCAGGACTCGGCGATGTGGGCGCTGCCCCGGCTCGACGACGAGACCAAGGCGCATCTCGTCGCGATCGCGGCCGACGAGTACGGCAACGGCCACCCCGACCACCTGCACGCCGAGCTCTGGCGCCGCGGGATGGCGGCCTGCGGGCTGGACACCGGCTACGCGGCGTACGTCGACGAGGCGCTGCCGGAGGTCCTGGAGCAGAACAACCTGATGTCGATGCTCGGGCTGCACCGGCGATTGGTGCCCGCAGCGCTGGGTCACCTGGCCGCCTTCGAGGTCTGCAGCTCGGTGCCGTCGAAGCGGATGGTGCGTGGCCTGGAGCGGCTGGGGATGCCCGAGCCGATGATCGCCTACTACCGCGAGCACATGGTCGCCGACGCCGTCCACGAGCAGGTCGCCGTACGCCGGATGCTCGGCGGCTGGGTGGCCCGGGAGCCGCTCGTGGCCGACGACGCGCTCTGGGGTGCGGCGGTCTGCCTGGCGGCCGAGCAGGAGACCGCGACCGCGGTCCTGTCCTCGGTCCGCGACGGTGCCCAGCTCGAGCACGGAGCCGTGGCATGAGCACGGGGGAGACCACCACGCGTGAGGTGCTGCTGTGCCCTGACGGCCCGGTGCTGATCCCGGGACCGGTGACCGTCGAGGACGAGCAGGGCGTCAAGCACCACTCCGAGCGACCGGTGGTGGCGGTGTGCCGCTGCGGCGCCTCGTCGGTGCCGCCGTGGTGCGACGGGTCCCACAAGCAGGTGCGGCGCCGTCCCGCCACCGCGGTGCCGAGCCCGCGCCACGGGCGCGAGCTCGAGGACTACTGAGCTTCCTCCCCAGGAGGATGCGTCGGGCCCCCACCCCCCCGGGGGGGGCCCGACGCGGGGTGCGCCCTCAGGCGCTGGTCAGGGTGGGGTAGTCGGTGTAGCCCTCGGCGCCGCCGCCGTAGAACGTGGCCGGGTCCGGCTCGTTGAGGGCCGCGCCGGTGCGCCACCGCTCGGCGAGGTCGGGGTTGGCCAGGAACGGGCGACCCACGGCGACCAGGTCGGCGAGGTCGTCGATGAGCAGCTTCTCGACCTCCTCGAAGGTGGTCTGCTCGGAGAAGCCGGAGTTGAGGATCACCGGGCCGCCGAAGCGGCGGCGCAGGTCCTGCGTCAGCTCCCCGCGCGGGTCGGCCAGCATCGAGAGGTAGGCCAGGCCGAGGTCGGCGATGCCGTCGACGAGCGCCTCGTAGGTGGCCCGGGTGTCGGCCGGGTCCTCCTCCAGGACGCCCTGGATGTTGTGGGCGGGGCTGATCCGGATGCCGACGCGGTCGGCGCCGATGGCCTCCGCGACCGCGCGGGTGACCTCGACACTCAGCCGGGCGCGGGCCTCGGGGGAGCCGCCGTACCTGTCGGTGCGGGTGTTGCTGACCGGGGACAGGAACTGGTGCAGGAGGTAGCCGTTGGCCGAGTGGATCTCGACACCGTCGACGCCTGCCTCGACCGCGTTGCGCGCGGCCTGCACGAAGTCCTCGACGATGCCACGGACCTCGTGGGTGCCCAGCGCGCGCGGCTCCGGGTGCGGGACCGGACCGGCGGCCGTGATCATCTCGCCCGGCGCGGCGATCGCGCTCGGGGCGACGGTCTCGAGACCCGCCTTGTTGTCGGGGTGCGCGACGCGCCCGACGTGCATCAGCTGCACGACGATGCGCCCGCCCTCGGCGTGCACGGCCTCGGCGGTGCGCCGCCAGCCGGCGACCTGCTCGGGGGAGTGGATGCCCGGGGTCGCGAGGTAGCCCTGTCCGACCGCGCTGGGCTGGGTGCCCTCGCTGATGATCAGGCCCGCACCGGCGCGCTGGCCGTAGTAGGTGGCGTTGAGCTCGGTCGGCACGGTCTCGGGGGACCGGTTGCGGGTCAGCGGAGCCATGACGAAGCGCTGCGGGAGCTCCCAGGAGCCGACCCGGACGGACTCGAAGGCAGGTGAGGTGGTCATGGTCGGGTCAACAGCGGACCGCGGTCCGTTTCATCCCCGGCAGGAGCGAGGGATGGATCACGACCGCCGTCGCCGGAGGGGTGTGGCCGGTGCTCGAGGAGCAGCCGGCACTACTCGGCGCGGGCGCGCAGCCAGGAGGTGGTGCCGGCCGGCAGGCCGCGGTTCTTGCCCGGTCCTTCGGAGGGGACCACCAGGAGCGGTGCGTCCTCGGGCAGGCTCCACTTCAGGTGGTGGTAGACCTTCGACAGCGTCTCGTCGGCATCGACGAGCAGCACCTGGTCGGCGACCCGGCGCACCTCGTGCCAGGGGCCGGTCGCCTCGCCCACGAGCTCGTCGTCGAACCCGGCGGGGGACCACGCGACGAAGACGGTCATGGACCGATGCTGGCACGGGTCCACCACCCCGCCGGGTGTCCGGAGGGGGCGCGGGCGCCGCCCGCCTCGCCCGTTGGTGGACCACCCTGAAGGACCGACTTCGCCGCGGCGCCCGTCCGCAGGGACACCGGCCCGGCCACTCCACCCCTTCGAGTGACATGAGAGCGGTCCTCGAAGGATATCCACGGGCTGTGCCACTCCTCTCGGGACCCGAGTCCCCCTCCCACGCCACCCAGGCCCCCCACGCCACCCAGGCCCCCCAGGCGACCCAGCACCTCCCGGTCCCCCCGCCCCGGGGCTCGTCGTCGGACCCGTCGCCGACCGCCGGGCCGACCGCCGGGCCGACCGCCGGGCCGACCGCTGGGCCGACCATCACGGTCGCCTCCGTCCGCCCGCTGGTGGCCGCCGGTGATGCTGCGCCCGGAGTGGGCCCGCACGGCCGACTTCGACGTCTTCCACGTCCACTTCGGCTTCGACGCCGTCGACCCCGCCGAGCTGACCGAGCTCACCGAGGTCCTGCGGGGCCGCGGCAAGCCGTTCGTGCTGACCGTGCACGACCTGCGCAACCCCCACCACGAGGACCGTGCCGCCCACGACGCCCAGCTCGACGTGCTGGTGCCGGCCGCGGACGCCGTGGTCACGCTGACCTCCGGCGCGGCGGCGGAGATCGCGCGCCGCTGGGGCCGTGAGGCACTCGTGCTGCCCCACCCGCACGTCGTCCCGTTCTCGACCATGGAGGCGGCCCAGGAGCGCCGGGGCTGGCGCACGGGCGACACGTTCCGCGTGGGTCTGCACGTCAAGAGCCTGCGCGCCTCGATGGACCCGATGGCCCTGCTGCCGACCCTGGTGGAGACCGTCGCCGCGATCCCGGGCGGGGTGCTGCAGGTCAACGGGCACCGTGACGTCCTCGACCCCGACGGCGCCCGCCGCGACGAGTCGCTGGCGGCGTACCTCCACGACCAGGCCGACGCCGGACGCCTGGAGCTGCACGTCCACGACTTCCTCGACGACGACGCGCTGTGGGACTACCTGGCGTCGCTGGACGTCTCGGTGCTGCCCTACCGCTTCGGCACGCACTCCGGGTGGCTCGAGGCCTGCCGCGACCTCGGCACCGCCGTGGTGGCCCCGACCTGCGGCCACTACGCCGACCAGGGGCCGGTGCTGTCCTACGCCCACGACGAGGCGGGCCTCGACGAGGCGTCGCTGGCGTCGGCGCTGCGCCGCGCCCACGCGGAGCGTCCGGCCGCAGGGGTCTCGGTCGCCTGGCGACGTGCCCAGCGGGCGGCCGTCGCGTCGGCGCACGAGCAGCTCTACTCCCGGCTCCTGTCAGGACGGGCCGGTTCGTGAGGGTCTGCCTGGTCGCCTCCAACCGCTACCCGGTCGCGGAGCCGTTCGCCGGCGGTCTCGAGGCGCTGACCCACCACCTCGCCCGCCTGCTCGTCGGGCGCGGCCACGACGTGACGGTGTACGCCGCCGCCGGCAGCGACCCCGCGCTGCCGGTCCGGGCCCTCACCCCGCCCCGCTTCCGGCCCTCGGCGGTGTCCATGCGCGACGTCAACGCCCCCGCCGAGGAGTGGATGGCCGACCACCACGCCTACCTGGACCTGATGCTCGACCTGACCCGCACCGCCGGCGACCGCTTCGACGTGGTGCACAACCACTCCCTGCACCACCTGCCGGTCGCCATGGCCGACCTGCTGCCGGTGCCGTTGGTGACGACCCTGCACACCCCGCCGCTGCCGTGGCTGGAGTCCGCGGTCGCGGTGTCGGGCGGCGCGTCCTCCTTCACCGCCGTCAGTGAGTGCACGGCCCGTGCCTGGGCCGGCACGATCGAGGCCCGCCCGGTCCTCAACGGGGTCGACACCCGGGCCTGGCGCCCGGGCCCCGGCGGCGGGCCGGTCGTGTGGACCGGTCGGCTGGTGCGCGAGAAGGCGCCCCACCTCGCGGTGGACGCGGCACGCCTCGCCGGCCGCGAGATCGTCCTGGCCGGCCCCGCCTCGCCCGGCTGCTCGGCCGGGCGTCGGTCGCGGTGGTGACCCCTGCCTGGGAGGAGCCCTACGGACTGGTGGCCGCCGAGGCGATGTCGAGCGGCACCCCGGTGGCCGCGTTCGCCCGCGGTGCGCTGCCCGAGATCGTGGCAGAGGGAACGGGGGTCCTCTGCGCCCCCGACGACGTCACCGGCCTCGCCGCGGCGATCGAGGAGGCCGCCGGGTGCGACCGGCGGGCCGTGCGCCGGCACGCCGTGCGCCGGCTCTCCGCCGAGCGGATGGTCGCGGAGTACGAGCAGGTCTACGCCTCGCTCGCCCACGGGGAGGTGGCCGCGTGAGCGCCTCGCGGGCCGGCCGACCGACCATCGGCTACTACGTCCACCACCACGGGCGAGGTCACCTGCACCGTGCCGGTGCGGTGGCCCGGGCGCTGTCCCGCCGCCACGGCTGCACCGTCACCGGCCTCTCCTCCTTCCCCCACCCCGCGGAGTGGTCGGGGGACTGGGCCGGCGGCTGGCTCGAGCTGGCCCGCGACGACGACCCGCTCCCGCCCCTGCCCACCGCGCACCACGACGTCACCGCCGGCGGTCGCCTGCACTGGGTGCCCCGCGACCACGCCGGCCTGCTCCGGCGTACGACCCAGCTCTCGGCGTGGCTCGCGGGACGAAGCGAGCGCCGCCATGCTGCCCGGGCTCCCCGCCGACGTCCGCGCGCGGGTCCACGGGGTCGGTGGGCTCTCGCGGCACCCGGTCGGCGACGTGCCCCCTCCCGGTCGACGCACGGTCCTCTACCTCGGCGGTGCCGGGGGCCACGACCTGGGAGACGCCGAGCTCGACGCACGGCTCGCGGCCGCGCAGGAGCAGACGCCCACGTGGACCTGGGAGGTGGCCGACGCGCGTCGCTGGCGCCCCGACACCCGGACGCTGCTGCACGGGGCCGACGTCGTCGTCACCCACACCGGGCAGAACGCCGTCGCCGAGGTCGCCGCCGCCCGTCGTCCTGCGGTGCTGGTGCCGCAGCGGCGCCCCCACGA
>NZ_LUPI01000039.1:0-52783 GCF_001627265.1 Nocardioides sp. REDSEA-S30_B4
CCGGTGCGGTGCTTGACCCATGTGGTCTGGATGCGCTGATCCCCGACTGGAAGGAAAAGGGCGCACCGCTCAACGTGCCGGTCAAGGACGACAATTTTTACATGCTGGGCGAGGCGGGCGACGTTCGTATTCCGAACTTCCCGATGCCGCCGCTGATGAACAACCACGGCAACTACATCGTGTCGATGGGCAACGTCTGCCGCTGGATGGCCGAGCAGGCCGAGGAACTGGGTGTCGAGATCTTCCCGGGCATGGCCTGTTCCGAGCTGGTCTATGGCGAGAACGGTGAAGTGAAGGGCGTGGTTGCAGGCGAGTTCGGCAAGGAAGCCGACGGCAGCCACGGCCCGAACTACGAACCCGGCATGGAACTGCACGGTAAGTACGTCTTCATCGCCGAAGGCGTGCGCGGCTCGCTCGCCAAGCAGGTGATCGCCAAGTACGACCTCCAGAAAGGCCACTGCCCGCAGAAGTTCGGCATCGGCATGAAGGAAATCTGGGAGATCGACCCGGCCAAGCACAAGGAAGGCTCGGTCACCCACACCATGGGCTGGCCGCTGGGCTCCAACGCGGGCGGCGGGTCGTTCATCTACCACATCGAGAACAATCAGGTTTACGTCGGCTTTGTCGTCCACCTGAACTACAAGAACCCGCACCTGTTCCCCTACATGGAATTCCAGCGCTTCAAGCACCACCCGATGGTCGCCGAGCTGCTGGAAGGCGGCAAGCGCGTGGCCTACGGCGCGCGGGCGATCACCGAGGGCGGTTACCAGTCGATGCCCAAGATGGTGGCGCCCGGCGTCGCGCTGCTGGCCGGTCTCGACCCGGTGCAGGTCGGCGCATGGGCCGGGGCCAGCACCCACGAGGTCGGCCAGGTCGTGGTCGCGGGTGGGCTCGCGGGCGGCGGGACGGCGCTCTCGGTCGCGGTGCTTGTCAAGCTCGGCCGGGTGCTGCTCCTGGCGCCGGTCGTCGCCGTGCTCGGGTGGCAGGCGCGACGGGGCGGTGGCGAGCAGGGGGAGCGGGCGCCGCTCGTGCCCGGCTTCGTGGTCGCGTTCGTGCTGCTGGCCGTGGCGCGGACCTGGCTGCCGCTCCCGGACCTGCTGCTGACCGTGGCCGGCGGTGCGCAGGACCTCGCGCTCGCCGTCGCGATGGCCGCGCTCGGCTGCGCCCTGCGGCCGCGGGTGCTGGGAGCGGTCGGTGGGCGCGGGCTCGCGCTGGCGGCCTGCTCGACGCTGCTGGTCGTGCTGCTCGGCGCGCCGGTGGTACTGGCGGCCTGAGGGTCGCGGGGGTCGCGGGGGCCTCCTGGCTCGTCGCTGGCGCTCCTCGCACCTCGACCAGCGGGGCACTGGTGGTCGAGGTGCGAGCGCAGCGAGCCTCGAGACCCGGTGACGCCTACGGGGTCAGCAGCGAGCGCACCTTGTCCGACCCCAGCGCCAGGAACAGCGTGGGCAGCCGGGGGCCGCGCTCGGCGGCGACGAGCAGCTCGTAGAGCAGCGCGAAGAACGCCTTCTGGTCGGCCTTCACCTCGTCGGTCGGTGCGTCGTCGAGGCCCATGCCGCGCGCCAGCTTGGGCACGCCGTAGATCAGCGCGGTGGTCTCGTCGAGCTCGAGACGGTCGGGCAGCCGGTCGAGCAGCTGGCGCAGCCAGCGCTCCTCGTCCTCGCTGAGCGCGGCCAGCCGCTCGGCGTCCTTGGTCTCGCGGACGGTGGTGCGGTCCTCGGCGGGGACGTACTCCGACATCCAGGTCATCGCGCGGCCCAGTCGCGGCTCGAGGTCCTCGACGGAGTCGTGGGCGTGGCCGACGTCGCCGACGATGCGGCTGATCAGCTCCGCCGACCCCGCGGTCACGTCGGCGACCGAGCTGAGCAGGCGGAACGGCACGACGACCTTCGGGCGGGGCAGGGTGCCGGCGGCCGCTGTGGAGACCGCGCGCTCGTAGGCCAGCACCTGGGCGTCGCGCTTGTCGGGGTTCTCGGCCTTGCGGTTCAGGGCGTCCCACTCGTCGTACAGGCGCACGACCTCGGGGCCGAAGTCGATGTCGAAGGCCTGCTTGGGCTGGCGGCGGGCGTAGAGCCAGCGCAGGATCGGCGCCTCGAGGATGCGCAGCGCGTCGGAGGCGGTGGGCACCCCGCCCGAGGACGAGGACATCTTCTGCATGCCGGCGAATCCGACGAAGGCGTAGGCGACGTAGGAGGGCGCGCGGAAGTCGAAGACTCGCTTCACGACCTCCTTGCCGACGGTGTAGGACGAGCCGGGCGTGGAGTGGTCGAGCCCGCCGGGCTCGAAGTCGACGCCCTCGTAGGCCCAGCGCATCGGCCAGTCGACCTTCCAGACCAGCTTGCCCTCGGGCTGGGTCGCCACGTTGGTGACGTGGGAGTCGCCGCAGGCGCAGGTGTAGGCGAGGTCCGTGGTCTCGTCGTCGTACGACGTGACCTCGACGGTGTCGCGGCCGCAGCTGCGGCAGTAGGGCTTGTAGGGGAACCGCGCAAGCGAGCCGGTGCTGGTGGGGGCGTCGTCCTCGTCGGCCACGGAGTCGGCCAGCGCGGCTGCCTCCTGCTCGGACTCGGCGGCGGGCTCGGTCTTCTTGGTGCGGTGCTTGGCCAGCACCTCCTCGATCACGTCGCGGTGACGGATCGCGTGGAGGACCTGCTCGGTGTAGGCGCCGGCGAGGTACTGCTCGGTCTGGGACACCTCGACCATCTCGACGCCGAGCTCGACGAGCGCGGCGCGCAGCGGTGCCTTGAAGTGCTCGGCCCAGGAGTCGTGGCACTCCCACGGGTCGGGTACGGCGGAGAGCGGGCGCCCGATGTGCTCGGCCCAGCTCGGGTCGACCCCGGCCGGCACCTTGCGGAAGCGGTCGAAGTCGTCCCAGCTGTGCAGGTGGCGCACCGCCACGCCCCGGCGGCGCAGCTCCTCGGCCACGAAGTGCGGGGTCAGGAACTCGCGCAGGTTGCCCAGGTGGATCGGCCCCGACGGGCTCGCGCCGGACGCGCAGGTGACGATGCGTCCCTCGGGCAGGCCCTCGGTGAGGGCCTCCTGGCCGCCGGCGTGGCGGATCGCGTCGTCGGCCGCGCGGGTCACCCAGTCGATCGGCTCGGTGCTCTTGCCGCTGGGTCGGGCGGAACCGCCTCGTGACATGGGGTGCTGCTCCTGGTGGGGCTGGTGGGGCTGGTGGGTCGGGGTGGGATACGGCTGTGGGGCGGCCCGCTCCGGGCCGCGGCCACGCTACCGGGTGGGCGCGGCGGGGGGTGGCTCCGACGCCCTCGAGGTGGGACCGGAGCGCGTTCATCCCCCGACGAAAGGCGCTCCGCACGGACCAGGGCCCGAGCCACCGGCACCCAGCATGCGGATGTCCGGTGCGTGCCACAAGGAGGGTAAAGGCCTCTGGCACCAACCTGTCAGGAGTCGTACCATCGCCAGATGTCGTCCGACTCGGTCATCACCGCCCTGGGGTTCGGCAAGGCCGCCGACCGCGCCTACCACCAGGTGGTGGGGCAGAGCGGGCGCGAGCTGGTCTCGATCGCCCAGTCGGTGCTGCGCACCCCAGAGGAGCTGATGCGCGACCTCGCGCCGCTGGTCGAGCGCGGCATCGCGCAGGTCGAGGACTCCCGACTCTTCGTCCTCACCCCGGCCGAGGCCGTCGTGCGGATGGTCGAGATCAGCGCCGATTCGGCTGCTGCGGCCCACGCGCGGCTGCAGGCGGTCGGCCGGGCGCTGCCGCACCTGACCGCCAGCAACGTCCGGCCCGCCGACGGCGACGTCGAGTCGGTGCAGCCGGTCGACGGTGAGATCAGCAGCGGCGGCCAGCCGGTCGAGCTGCTGGCCGCCCTGATCCGCGGCAGCACCGGCGACCTGCTGTGGCTGCGCCCCGACCAGTTCCGCAAGCCGCGCGAGGACGCGATGGCCCAGCTCGTGGGCGAGCAGATCCAGCGCGGACGCCGCTCGCGGGCCATCTACCCGGTGCGGGCCCTGCACGAGGCCGCAGACACCCTCGCGCAGCGGGCCGGCGTGGGCGAGGAGATCCGGCTGCTGCCGCAGCTGCCGACCCGGATGTTCATCATCGGCAGCACCCACGTGATCCTCCCCGAGCCGCTGGGCTTCGTCGACGAGCCGCGCTCGCTGGTGCGCCAGCGCGGCTGGGTGGAGGCGATGACGCTGTGGTTCGAGTGCCTGTGGGAGAAGGCCTCCCCGCTGACCTCGGCCTCCCAGCGCGGCGGCACCGACATGCGGACCTTCCTGCTGCAGCAGCTCGCGGCCGGGGCCCAGGACGAGCAGATCGCCCGCCGCCTCGGGGTCAGCCTGCGCACCGTCCGTCGCCGGGTGGCGGACCTGATGTCCGAGCTCGGCGCCGAGTCGCGCTTCCAGGCCGGTGTCGAGGCGTCCAAGCGCGGCTGGATCTGACCGCCGAGAGGTCACTCGCGCACGGCCGAGAGGTCACTCATGCACGGCCGAGGGGTCGCCGGCGCACGGCCACCACCGGTGAGTGTCAGCGGCGGGGCAGGACCATCCGGTACGCCGCGGGCTCGACGTGCCAGGTGCGGTGCCGCTCCGGGCCGTAGACCTCGCCGTCGGCCGAGCAGTAGAACTCATCGCCCGACACCGAGACGGTCGAGCCGCGGAGGTAGATGACGTCCTCGCGCTCGGGGTGCTTGCCGCGCACCAGCTGGACGGCGTACCCCATCCTCGCCAGCGGTCCGATCGAACGGGCGACCATGACGTCGACCTTCCCGCTCTCGGGGTCGGCGTGCGGGGCGAGCGAGGTGCCGCCGCCCACGTCGGAGCCGTTGCCGACGGCCACCATCAGGACCGGCTGGTCGAAGTCCACGACCCGCTCACCGTCGACCTCGACGCAGAGCCGGACGTAGGGCGGCTTGACCGCGGCCATGGCGGCGCCGATCGGGTAGCCCAGCTTGCCGAGGTTGACCCTGCCCACGCCGACGCTGTGCAGGCGGTCCTTCCAGACCGACGCGCGTCGGCTGGCCTGGGCGCCGGCGCCGGCGTGGACGTGGTTGACCACGACCTCGCCGACCTCGTCGACGACCAGGTCCACGGGCCGGACCTCGCCCTCGAGGACGACGCGGGCGGCCTCCTCGATCTCGAGGGGGATGTCGTTGCCCCGCGCGAAGTCGTTGCCGGTGCCCAGCGGCAGCAGCGCGAGCGTGCGCTCGGCGAGCTCGTGGCGCCGGTGCAGCGCGGAGACGACGGCGTGCATGCTGCCGTCGCCGCCGGCCACCACGATCGTGCGCGACCCGGCGCGGTGCAGGACGCCGTTGAGCTCCCCGGGGTCGGAGGTCGCCGCGACCTCGACCGACGTGGCCTCGCGCAGCACGGCCAGGCCCCGCTCGAGCGTCTCCTCGTCGGCGGTGCCGGCGTCGCTGTTCTTGATGACGAGCAGGGGCTCCACGACGTGCGAGCGTAGTCGTCGGCAGGTCTCCCCGGGGGGTGAGGTGGGGGACGGGCCGGCGCACCGGTACGCCGGCCCGACGGTCCGCGGGCGGGCGCGACAGGCTCGGGCGGACCGGATTTTGGTAGCGTTGCGCCGCAAGAGCCCCGGCGCGCCTTGTGCCGGGCTCTTCGCGTTTCCCCGGCGCTGCCAGCGCCGGGACCGCAGTGTCCGGCAACCAGAAAGTAGCGAGCAGATGCCCGCGATCGCCATCATCGGTGCCCAGTGGGGAGACGAGGGGAAGGGCAAGGCCACCGACCTGCTCGGCTCCAGCGTCGACTACGTCGTGAAGTTCAACGGCGGCAACAATGCCGGCCACACCGTCGTCATCGACACCCCTGACGGCAAGCAGGAGAAGTACGCCCTGCACCTGCTGCCCTCCGGCATCCTCACTCCCGGCTGCACCCCGGTGATCGGCAACGGCGTCGTGGTCGACCTCGACGTGCTGATGGAGGAGCTCGACGGCCTCGAGGCCCGCGGCGTCGACACCTCGAAGCTGGTCGTCAGCGCCAGCGCGCACGTCATCGCCGACTACAACCGGACCCTGGACAAGGTCACCGAGCGGTTCCTCGGCTCCCGCCGGCTCGGCACCACCGGACGCGGCATCGGGCCGACGTACGCCGACAAGATGAACCGCATCGGCATCCGCATCCAGGACCTCTTCGACGAGAAGATCCTGCGCCAGAAGGTCGAGGGCGCCCTCGAGCTCAAGGGCCAGGTGCTGACCAAGATCTACAACCGCCGCGCCCCGCTGGTCGACGAGACCGTCGCCGAGCTGCTCAAGCACGCCGACCGGCTGCGCCCGATGGTGCGCGACACCGGCCTGCTGCTCAACCAGGCGCTGGACCGCGGCGAGACCGTGCTGCTCGAGGCCGGCCAGGCCACACTGCTCGACGTCGACCACGGCACCTACCCGTTCGTCACCTCCTCCTCGGCCACCGCCGGCGGCGCCTGCACCGGCTCGGGCATCCCGCCGATGCGGATGGACCAGGTCATCGGCATCGTGAAGGCCTACACCACGCGCGTGGGCGAGGGGCCGTTCCCGACCGAGCTGTTCGACGACTCCGGCGAGCACCTGCGCAAGGTGGGTGCCGAGTTCGGCACGACGACCGGCCGCCCGCGGCGTTGCGGCTGGTACGACGCGGTCATCGCCCGCTACGCCGCGCGGGTCAACGGCGTCACCGACTTCGTGCTCACCAAGCTCGACGTGCTGACCGGCCTCGAGCAGGTGCCCGTGTGCGTCGCCTACGACGTGGGCGGCGTGCGTCACGACGAGATGCCGGTCAACCAGACCGACTTCCACCACGCGGTGCCGATCTACGAGTACCTCCCCGGCTGGTGGGAGGACATCTCCGGCGCCCGCACGTTCGCCGACCTGCCGCAGAACGCGCAGGACTACGTGCGTGCGGTGGAGAAGATGTCCGGCGCCCGGATCTCCGCCGTGGGCGTCGGGCCCTCGCGGGACGCCACCGTCGTCGTCCACCCGCTGATCTGATCCTCCCCTCCGGCTGAGAAGGACCCTCGCGTGAGCTCGTCCCCCCTGACCTGTCTCGTCATCGGCACCGGGGGGCGCGAGCACGCGCTGGCCCGCGCGCTCTCGCTCGACCCCGGAGTCGCCGCGGTGCACGCGGCGCCGGGCAACCCCGGCATCGCCGCGGTCGCCACGCTGCACGACGTCGACCCGCTCTCGGGGGAGTCGGTCGCCGACCTCGCCGAGTCGCTGGGCGCGGACCTGGTCGTCGTGGGCCCCGAGGCGCCGCTGGTGGCCGGGGTCGCCGACGTGGTGCGGGCGCGGGGGATCGCGGTCTTCGGTCCGTCCGGTGCCGCCGCGCAGCTCGAGGGCTCCAAGGCGTTCGCCAAGGAGGTCATGGAGGCCGCCGGCGTCCCGACCGCCGCCGCGATGGTGTGCACGACCCCGGTCGAGGTGCAGGCCGCCCTCGACGCCTACGGCCCGCCCTACGTCGTCAAGGACGACGGCCTGGCCGCCGGCAAGGGCGTGGTCGTCACCACCGACCGCGACGCCGCCGTCGAGCACGCCGCGCAGTGCGAGCGCGTGGTGATCGAGGAGTTCCTCGACGGGCCGGAGGTGTCGTTGTTCGCCCTGACCGACGGGACCACCGTCTACCCGCTGCAGCCCGCCCAGGACTTCAAGCGCATCTTCGACGGCGACGAGGGCGCCAACACCGGCGGCATGGGCGCCTACACCCCGCTGCCGTGGGCGCCCGAGGGCCTGGTCGAGGAGGTCCTGCGCGACGTGCTGCAGCCGACCGTCGACGAGATGGCCCGCCGCGGCACCCCGTTCTCCGGTCTGCTCTACGCCGGCCTCGCGCTCACCTCCCGCGGCGTGCGCGTGGTCGAGTTCAACGCCCGCTTCGGCGACCCCGAGACCCAGCCACTCATGGCGCTGCTGGACTCCCCGCTCTCCCCGCTGCTGATGGGCTCGGCCACCGGCACGCTCGCCTCGGTCCCCGCGCCCACCTGGAAGCCGGGCGCGGCCGTCGCCGTCGTGATGGCCTCGGCCGGCTACCCCGAGTCCTCCTCCAAGGGCGACGTGATCCGCGGGCTCCCCGACGCGGAGGCGCTCGAGGGCGTGCACGTCATCCACGCGGGCACCGCGATGGTCGAGCGGGCCACGGTCACCGCCGGCGGACGCGTGCTGGCAGTCGTCGGGACCGGTGGCTCCCTCGGCGAGGCGCGCGAAGCGGCGTACGACGGGGTGAGCTGCATCGAGTTCGAGGGCGCCCAGCACCGGACCGACATCGCGGCGAAGGCGGCGGCCGGCGAGGCGTGAGGTTCATCGGGGCGCCGATGAAGCTCACGGTGCCCCGACGCAGGTGCATCGGTGGGGCGTGAGACCCCCGCCCCGGACCACGATGTGCCCCGCACGGACGGACACGCGACAATGGCCGCCGTGACCGTCCCGAACGTCCTCGCCACCCGTTACGCCGCCGCCGACCTGGCCGAGATCTGGTCGCCCGAGCACAAGATCGTCCTGGAGCGCCAGCTCTGGGTCGCGGTGCTGAAGGCCCAGAAGGACCTCGGCATCGAGGTCCCCGAGGGCGTCGTCGAGGCCTACGAGGCGGTCGTGGCCCGCGGCGAGGAGGCCGTCGACCTCGACTCGATCGCCGCGCGCGAGCGGGTCACCCGCCACGACGTGAAGGCGCGCATCGAGGAGTTCTGCGCGCTCGCCGGTCACGAGCACATCCACAAGGGCATGACCAGCCGCGACCTCACCGAGAACGTCGAGCAGCTGCAGGTCAAGCAGTCCCTCGCCCTCCTGCGCGACCGCGCCGTCGCCACCCTGGCGCGGCTCGGCCGCCTCGCCGCCGAGCACGAGACCACCGTGATGGCCGGACGCTCCCACAACGTCGCCGCGCAGGCGACCACGCTGGGCAAGCGGTTCGCGACCGCCGCCGACGAGATGCTGGTCTCCGTCGAGCGCGTCGAGGACCTCCTCGCGCGCTACCCGCTGCGCGGCATCAAGGGCCCGATGGGCACCGCCCAGGACATGCTCGACCTCCTCGACGGTGACGCCGAGAAGCTCGCCGACCTCGAGCAGCGCGTCGCCGCCCACCTCGGCTTCGAGCGGGTGCTGACCAGCGTCGGGCAGGTCTACCCGCGCAGCCTGGACTTCGACGTGCTCTCCGCGTTGGTCCAGCTGACCGCCGGCCCGTCGAACCTCGCGACCACGATCCGGCTGATGGCCGGCAACGAGATCGTCACCGAGGGCTTCAAGGAGGGGCAGGTCGGCTCCTCGGCGATGCCGCACAAGATGAACACCCGCTCCTGCGAGCGCGTCAACGGCCTGGCCGTCGTCACCCGCGGCTACCTCTCGATGGTGGGCGAGCTGGCCGGCGACCAGTGGAACGAGGGCGACGTGTCCTGCTCCGTCGTACGCCGCGTGGCGCTGCCCGACGCGTTCTTCGCCGTCGACGGGCTGTTCCAGACCTTCCTCACCGTGCTCGACGAGTTCGGCGCGTTCCCGGCCGTGATCCAGCGCGAGCTCGACCGCTACCTCCCGTTCCTGGCCACCACCAAGGTGCTGATGAGCGCGGTCCGCAACGGCGTCGGCCGCGAGACCGCCCACGAGGCGATCAAGGAGGCCGCGGTCGGCACCGCGCTCTCGATGCGCCAGGGCCAGGCCGAGAACGACGTCTTCGCCAAGCTCGCCGCCGACGAGCGGCTCGGGCTCACCCAGGCCCAGCTCGAGGCGCTGGTCGCGGAGCCGATCAGCTTCACCGGCGCCGCTGTGGCGCAGGTGCAGGCGGTCGTCCGGGCCGTCGAGGCGCTGTGCGAGCGGCACCCGGCGGCTGCGGCGTACTCGCCCGGCGCCATCCTCTGACGCCGCTTCCACTCGCTGCGGCGGACACCTCACCCGGGTGAAACATCCGACGTGTTGACTTGTCCGCATGGTTGAGGAGACCCGTACGCCGGAGACCGCCGACCTCATCGAGGCCGACCGCCGCGAGCCCCGGGTGTCGGCGTTCGCGGGGGGCGTGTCCTCCGACGAGCAGCACGCCTCGCTGCGGGCGTCGGTGCGTCAGCTCGGCCGCCTGCTCGGGGAGGCGATCAGCCGGCACCAGGGTCCGGAGACGCTCGCGCTGGTCGAGCAGGTCCGCGAGCTCTCGCGCGACCCCGACGACGGCGACCTGCACGCGCTGCTCAGCGAGCAGGACGACGCGACGGCCGTGACCCTGGCGCGCGCATTCACGGCGTACTTCCAGCTCGTCAACGTCACCGAGCAGCTGCACCGCTGGCAGGAGGTGACCGAGGACGGCGAGGGGCCGCTGGCCGCGACGACCGGCCGCATCCGTGAGGCGCTCGACGAGGGCTCGCTGAGCCCGGAGCTGCTGACCGAGGTGCTCGGCCGGGTCGAGTACCGCCCCGTCTTCACCGCCCACCCCACCGAGTCCACCCGCCGCACGGTCCTGCGGCTGCTGCGCAAGGTCGCCGCGACGATCGCCGCCGCCGAGGACCCGCGCCGCCGCCCCGGCGACGACGCGCGCACCGAGCGCCGCCTCGCCGAGCTGGTCGACCTGCTGTGGCAGACCGACGAGCTGCGCATCGCCAAGCCGCAGCCCACCGACGAGGCGCGCACCGCGCTCTACTACCTCGCCCAGATCGCCCAGCACGTCATCCCCGGGCTGATGGAGGAGCTGCAGCACCAGCTCGGCACCGTCGGTGTCGAGCTGCCCGCCGACGCGCGGCCGCTGCGCTTCGGCACGTGGGCGGGCGGCGACCGCGACGGCAACCCGTTCGTCACCCCGGAGGTCACGCTGGAGGTGCTCGGCCTGCAGCATGACTTCGGGCTGCGCGAGCTGGTCCGCCAGGTCGAAGAGCTGCTCACCGAGATGAGCGCCTCCACCCGCGTCGTCGACGTGACCGAGGAGCTCCAGGAGTCGCTGGCCGCCGACGCCGAGGCGCTGCCGATCACCTACTCCACGATCAAGCGGCTCAACGCCGAGGAGCCCTACCGCCTCAAGCTCAGCTTCGTCCGCGTCCGTCTCCAGCGCACCCGCGACCGGCTCGCGAACGGCACCGCCCACGAGCCCGGCCGCGACTACCTCGGGTTCGCCGAGCTGCTGCGCGACCTCACGCTCGTGCGCGACTCGATGCTCGCTGACGGCGACACGCTGACCGGCAACGGCGCGATCCTGCGGATGATCCGCACCGCCACCGCGACCGGCCTCGGCATGGCGACCCTCGACGTGCGCGAGCACAGCGGCAAGCACCACGACGCCCTCGCGGAGCTCTTCGACCGCACCGGCGAGCTCGACGTGCCGTACGCCGACCTCGACCGTGAGCAGCGCATCGAGCTGCTCTCCCGGGAGATGGCGGGTCGGCGTCCGCTCGTCGGCGCCGGGCACCCGCTGGGTGACGGTCAGGCCGCCGCCAGCCTGGAGCTGATGCAGACCCTGCGCACGGCGCTGGACACCTACGGCCCCGACGTCGTCGAGACCTACATCGTGTCGATGGCGCACGACGTCGACGACCTCTTCGCGGTCGTGGTGCTGGCCCGCGAGGCCGGGCTGGTCGACACAGGCGCCGAGGGGGAGGACGCGGTCGCGCGGATCGGGTTCGCCCCGCTCTTCGAGACCGTCGCCGAGCTCGAGGTGGCGGGGCCGCTGCTGGAGCGGCTGCTCTCGGACCCGGCGTACCGTCGCGTGGTCGCCGCCCGCGGGGACGTGCAGGAGATCATGCTCGGCTACTCAGACTCCTCCAAGGACGCCGGCATCGCCGCCTCGCAGTGGCAGATCCACCGCGCCCAGCGGGCGCTGCGCGACATCGCCCGCGAGCACGGCGTGCGGCTGCGGCTCTTCCACGGCCGCGGCGGCTCGGTGGGTCGTGGCGGTGGCCCGACGGCGGAGGCGATCCTCTCCCAGCCCTACGGCTCTCTCGACGGGCCCATCAAGGTGACCGAGCAGGGCGAGGTCATCTCCGACAAGTACCTCCTGCCCGAGCTCGGTCGCTACAACCTCGAGGGCGCGCTCGCCGCCGTGGTCGAGGCATCGGTCCTGCACCGCACCTCGCTGCTGCCGCAGGAGGTCCTCGACGACTGGAACGGCACCATGGACCTGGTCGCCGGCCACGGCCAGACGGCCTACCGCGGGCTGGTGCGCGACGAGGCGCTCGTGCCGTTCTTCGTCACCGCGACCCCGGTCGACGAGCTGGGCAAGATGAACATCGGCTCGCGCCCGTCCAAGCGCCCCGGCGGCGCCGGCGGCCTCGACGACCTGCGCGCGATCCCGTGGGTCTTCGGGTGGACCCAGTCGCGGATCATCCTGCCCGGCTGGTTCGGCGTCGGCTCCGGCCTCGCCGCGGCCCGCGAGGACGGTCGCCTGGAGACGCTGCAGGAGATGTACGGCTCTTGGAGCTTCTTCCGCACCTTCCTCTCCAACGTGCAGATGACGCTCACCAAGACCGACCTCGACATCGCCGGTCGCTACGTCCGCACCCTCGTGCCCGACGAGGCGGCCGGCATCTTCGACGTCATCCGCGCCGAGCACGAGCGCACCGTCGAGGAGGTGCTGCGGGTGACCGGCCAGTCCGCGCTGCTCGAGCAGGCTCCGGTGCTGCGCCGCACCCTCGAGCTGCGCGACCACTACCTCGCGCCGCTGCACGCGCTCCAGGTCTCGATGCTGGCCCGCTCCCGCGAGGCCGTCGGCGACGACCCGGACGCCTCCGCGCCCGAGGACGTCCAACGCGCGCTGTCGCTGACGATCAACGGCATCGCCGCGGGGCTGCGAAACACCGGCTGATCCCGGCTGACCCCGGGCTGGCCCGGGGTGGCCGTAGCCGGACGGACCGAACCGGCTGGTCGACCACCGACCCACGCGGCGTGTCCGTCAGTTCCGCCGCTGTTCGGTCCGTCCGGCTACGTGGGGGCATTCGTCACGACCGCAACGAGCGGACCGCGACGGCCAGCGAAGCGGCGACCATCAGCGCGGCCACGACCAGCGCCGCGCGCAGGCCGGCGGCAGCGCCGTACGACGTGGCGACGACGGTGTAGGCGGTGACGCCTGCGGCCGTGCCGAGCGCCGAGCCGATGCGCTGGCCGGTCTGCAGCGCCCCGCCGGCAGCGCCGCCCATCCGCGGCGGGACCTCGTCGAGGGTGAGGGTGATGTTGGGGGAGATGACCGCCCCGCCACCGAGCCCGGCGACGAACAGCAGCGGCGCACCGCCCCGCGCCACCACCCGGCGCTCCCACCGCACGAACGCCCAACCCAGCGCCGGGACCGCCGCGAGCAGGACCAGCCAGCGGTACCCGCCGCCCTCCAGGCTCACCAGCGGGTAGATCACGCACAGCACGGCCAGCCCGAGCAGGAGCGCGCCGACGAGGTCGAGCCTGGGGTCGTCGCCCTCCGAGGAGACCTCGGACGGGACGATCCGGGCGACCAGCACGAGCGCCACCAGTCCGACGGGCACGTTGACCCAGAAGATCCAGCGCCAGCCGTCCTCGCTGCCTGCCAGGGTGATGATCAGCCCGCCGAGCACGGGGCCGAGCGCGGAGGAGATCGAGACGACGAAGCCGAAGAGGCCGAAGGCCCGTCCCCGCTCCGCGCCCCGGAAGAGCGTCTGGATGAGCCCGGAGTTCTGCGGGGTCAGCAGCCCGGCGCTGATGCCCTGGAGCAGCCTCGCGGCCACCACGAGCTCGATGCCCGGGGCGATCCCGACGAGCGCGCTGGAAACCACGAACCCGGTCAGCCCGACCAGCATCAGCCGCCGTCGCCCGAACGCGTCGCCGAGCCGCCCGCCGATCACGAGCACCAGGCCGAAGCTCAGCGCGTACCCCGACACCACCCACTGCACCGCGGCCGCCGACGTGTCCAGCCCCGACTGCATCGAGGGGATCGCGACGTTGACGATCGTGACGTCGAGCAGCGACATGAAGCCGACGACCAGCGACACCGCGAGGATGCGCCAGCGCCGCGGGTCCGGCTCGTACGCCGTGCTCCGCCGCCCCTCCGCGTCCTCGCCCGTCGCGGGCTGCGCCTGCTGCTCGACCACCACCCCACCCTCTCCCCGCGCCCAACACCCTCCCGGGTCGAGCACAGCCGGTCGAGCACAGCGGGTCGAGCCGGCGCATTGGTACGCCGGCTCGGCGTGCGGGTGGGTCGAACCGGCGCATTGGTACGCCGGCCCGGCGTGCTGGGGCGTGGTGGTGGCCACTCGGGAAGGTTGTGGAGGAGTGCCGACGTGGCGGACCGGGTGCAGGGCCGCGACCATAGGGGGCATGTCCACCCCCGTCACCGTGAGCATCACCCGGCATCTCGACCCCGGCCGCGAGGTCGAGATGACCAGCTGGCTGCAGGCGGGTACGACGTTGGCCCAGCGCTTCCCGGGGTTCCTCGGCGCCGGGTGGGTCCGGCCGGAGGCCGACTCCGAGACGTGGCACATGCTCTACCGGTTCGCCGACGCCGAGTCGCTCCAGGCGTGGGAGGACTCCCCGCAGCGACAGTGGTGGCGCGACTCCGCGGCCGGGCTGGGCGTCGTGGAGAGCCGAGTGGAGCGGCGTACCGGGATCGAGGGCTGGTTCGACGAGCCGCACTCCCGCGACATCCGTGACCTCCGCATGGGCCCGAAGGCGCCGCCGCGGTGGAAGCAGGCGGTGACCATCTTCCTGGTGTTCTACCCGTTGTCGGTGCTGGTCAACTGGCTGGCCGGCGCGGTCGGGGTCAACGACCTGACGCTGCTGCTGCGGGTCTTCCTGGTCATCGCGGTGATGACGCCGACGATGACGTACTTCGCGCTGCCGTGGATCACGCGACGGATGGAGTGGTTCCTCCAGGGGCAGCCGCCGCCCTGGCGCCGCGCACGGTGAGTGGCGGGGGCTCGACGTCCGCTCGTCGCTGGCGCTCCTCGCTGCTCGACCACCGGGACCGGCCCGCTGCTCGCCGGCGCTCCTCGCTGCTCGACCACCGGGGGGCGGCCCTAGGCTGGGGCCGTGGCCGACCTGAACATCCCGCCCGCTCCCGCGATCGCCGGCACCCGGCACGTCCACTCCGGCAAGGTGCGTGACCTCTACGAGGTCACCGAGGGCGACCACGCCGGCCGCTTCCTCATGGTCGCCAGCGACCGCCTCTCGATCTTCGACTTCGTGCTCGACACCACGATCCCCGACAAGGGCGAGATCCTGACCCGGATGTCGCTGTGGTGGTTCGAGCAGCTCTCCGACCTGGTCCCGCACCACGTGGTGTCCACCGACGTGCCCGAGGCCGTCCGCGGCCGCGCGGTGATCTGCGAGAAGCTCGACATGTTCCCGGTCGAGTGCGTGGCCCGCGGCTACCTCACCGGCTCCGGCCTCATCGACTACCGCGCCACCGGCGAGGTCTGCGGGGTCCCGCTGCCCGCCGGTCTGGTCGACGGCAGCCGCCTGGACCACCCGATCTTCACCCCCGCCACGAAGGCCGAGCTCGGCGACCACGACGAGAACGTCTCCTACGACGCCGTCGTGGCGACCATCGGTGCCGACGACGCGGCCGCCCTGCGCGACCTGACGCTGCAGGTCTACGCCCGCGCCGAGTCGCTGGCCCGGGAGCGCGGCATCCTGCTGGCCGACACGAAGCTGGAGTTCGGGCGGAGGTCGGACGGGGCCGTCGTCCTGGGCGACGAGGTGCTCACCCCCGACTCCAGCCGGTTCTGGCCGGCCGACGACTACGAGCCCGGCCGCACCCAGCCGTCCTACGACAAGCAGATCGTGCGCAACTGGGCACTCTCTCCCGAGTCGGGCTGGGACAAGGCGTCCGGCGAGGCGCCGCCCGCGCTGCCCACCGAGGTCGTCGAGCGCACCCGTTCGCGCTACATCGAGGCCTACGAGCGCCTCACCGGCCAGCGGTTCTGAGAGCGGGTACGACGATGCACACCGTCGGCGGCACCGTGCCGTTCCCCGTGCCGGCCGAGGTGGCCTTCGACTACCTCGTCGACCCGGCCAACCGCCCCCAGTGGCAGTCCAGCCTGGCCGCGGTCGAGGACGTCACCGGGCAGGTCGGGGTCGGGCAGACCTGGACCGACGTCACCAGGCCCGGGCTGCGTCCGGCGATGCGCACCACCTCCTACGACCGGCCGCGCCAGTGGTCCGAGGACGGCACCTGGAAGGCCGTGACGGCCGCGCTGGACCTGGAGTTCGTCCCGACCGGGACCGGGTGCGACGTGCGGTTCCGCTTCCGGATCACCGGGCCCGGGCCGGTGCGTGGGATCGGGTTGCTGGCGTCGTACGCCTCGGTGCTGCCGGTGCGCGCCGACCTGAGGAAGGCCGCGCAGATCCTGGGGTCGCGAAGCCGCTGAGGCAGGGCTGGGCAGGTCGTCGCTGTGGCGGGATCCAGCACCGGCGCCGATCTTTGGACGGCAGCACTGCCCGCGTTGGTGACCGGTCGGTAGGTTGGCGCCGAACCCGACGTGACGGAGGCCACCTGTGACCAGCTACAACCTCGCGAGCCTGCTCGAGACCAGCGCTGCGACGTACCCCGAGCGTGACGCCATCGTCTTCGGCGACACGCGCCTGAACTACGCGACCGTGAACACCCTGGCCAACCAGGTCGCCGGCGCGCTCGCCGAGCGCGGCATCGGCCACGGCGACAAGGTCGCGCTGTCGTGCCCGAACCTGCCGTACTTCTCGATCGTCTACTACGGCATCCTCAAGGCCGGCGCGACCGTGGTGCCGCTCAACGTGCTGCTGAAGGGCCGTGAGGTGGCCTACCACCTCGCCGACTCCGAGGCCAAGGCCCTGTTCTGCTTCCAGGGCACCCCGGAGCTGCCGATCGGTGAGGCCGGCCACGAGGGCTTCACCGCCACCGAGGGCTGCGAGCACTTCTTCATGATCACCGCCGACCCGGCCGCGGCCTCGCCGATCGAGGGCACCACCACCTTGTTCCAGGCGATCGGGTCGCAGGCGCCGACCTTCGAGACCGTCGCCACCGACGAGGACGACACCGCGGTCATCCTCTACACCTCCGGCACCACCGGCCAGCCCAAGGGCGCCGAGCTGCGGCACCGCAACATGCGCGACAACGCGCTCTCGGGCGAGGCACTGTTCGGTGCGAACGCGGAGACGCCCGACACCTACCTGTGCGTGCTGCCGCTGTTCCACTCCTTCGGTCAGACCGTCATCCAGAACGGCGGCTTCGCCTACGGCGGCACCGTGGTGATGCTGCCCCGCTTCGAGGCCGAGCCCGCGCTGGGCCTGATGCTCAAGGAGCAGGTCACCTTCTTCGCGGGCGTCCCGACGATGTACTGGGGCCTGCTGGGCGCGCTGACCCCCGACGTCGACGTGGAGACCCTCGCGAAGAACCTCCGCGTCGCCGCGGCCGGTGGCTCCGCGCTGCCGGTGGAGGTCCACAAGGACTTCGAGAAGAAGTTCGGCGTCACCATCCTGGAGGGCTACGGCCTCTCGGAGACCTCGCCGGTCGCCTCGTTCAGCCCGTACGGCGAGCCGCCGCGCGTGGGCTCGATCGGCACTCCCATCCCCGGGGTGGAGATGTGCCTGCTCCAGGCCGACTCCTGGGAGCGGGTGCCCGAGGACATTGAGGAGGACGGCAAGACCGCGGTCGGCGAGATCGCCATCAAGGGCCACAACATCATGAAGGGCTACTACAACCGTCCCGAGGCCACCGCCGAGGTGCTCGGCACGGTCGACGGGGCCGACGGCTGGTTCCGCTCAGGCGACCTGGGCCGCAAAGACGCCGACGGCTTCTACTACATCGTCGACCGGTCCAAGGACATGATCATCCGCGGCGGCTACAACGTGTACCCCCGCGAGATCGAGGAGGTCCTGATGACCCACGAGGACGTCTCGCTGGCCGCGGTCATCGGCGTCCCCCACGAGTCCCACGGCGAGGAGGTCAAGGCGTACGTCATCCTCAACCCCGGCGCCACCACCACCGCCGAGGACCTCGTCGCGTGGGGCAAGGACCAGATGGCCAACTACAAGTACCCCCGCCTCGTCGAGATCGTCGAGAACCTCCCCATGACCGCCACCGGCAAGATCCTCAAGCGCGAGCTCTCGTGAGGCTGGTCCTCCTGGCGGCCGCCGCCCTCATGACCGTGGGCGGCGGCCTCTGGTGGTACGGCTCGCCGGACGCCCCGTTCGGACCGCTCCTCGCGGGGCTGGGCGTCGCGCTGTTCATCGTGGTGCTGCGGCCGAGCCGTCACTGACGCACGGCCGAGAGGTCGCTGACGCACGGCCGAGAGGTCGCTGACGCACGGCCGAGAGGTCGCTGACGCACGGCCATGCGCGAGTGACGGTTGGGCCGTGCGCGGGTGACGGTTGGGCCGTGCGCGGGTGACGGTTGGGCCGTGCGCGGGTGACCTCTCGGCGCGTCCCCGTCAGTCGAACGGGTTCGGCAGCGCCCCGGGGAGGCCGGTGAGGAGCTCGCGGGCGCGGGCGGCCGACTTGTGCTCGACCAGCACCTCGTAGCGGGTGGCGACCACCTGGGTGACGGAGGAGAAGTCGCGCTGGCCGCGGGTGGCGGCGTAGCCCATCAGGGCGAAGATCAGTCCGAAGAGCGCGCCGATCAGCAGCGGCGGCAGCAGCGCCGCCAGCGCGGACTCGTCGGTGAGCAGCACGAAGATGAGCCCGACGAACAGGCCGAACCACGCACCGGAGGCCGCCCCGCTCAGGGCGACCCGGCCGGTGGTGAGCCGGCCGGTGATCTTCTCGACCCGCTTGAGGTCGGTGCCGACGATCATCAGCTGCTCGACGGGGAACTCCTCGTCGCTGAGGAAGTCGACGGTGCGCTGCGCCTGGGCGTAGTCGTCGTAGACCGCCAGGGACTGCGGGAACTCCAGGCTCAGCGGTGAGGCGAGGTTCGGGCGCGGCTGGCTCATGCCTCCAGTGTGCCGCAGCCGCCCCACCCGGTCGCGCCCGTGGACCCGCGTGAGCAGCCGGTCGTGCTGCGGGTCACCGCAGCCAGCGTCGTACGCCGGAGGCCAGCGCGCTCGCGAACCGCTCCTGCCCGGCGGGGCTGGTCATCACCGCGGCGTCGCCGGCGTCGCGCATGTTGCCGAGCTCGACCAGCACCGCGGGCATCTGTGAGAGGTTGAGCGTGGCCAGGTCGGTGCGCAGGTCGAGCCCGTCCCCGCCGGCGACGTAGGTCGCCCGGGCGAACCCGGCGTCCTCCAGCGCGCCCCGCACCACCGCGGCGACCCGCAGCGACGCCTCGTCGCCGGCGATCACGTGGAACCCGTGCGCGCCCGCGGCGTACGACCCGTCGCCGTGCACCGACACCTTCAGGTCGGCGCCCTCGGCGTTGCCGGTGGTGCCCCGCTCGTCCACGCACGGCCCCCAGCGGTCGGGGGAGTCGCCGTCCCGGGTCAGCGTGACCGTCGCGCCCGCCCGGCGCAGCCGCTCGGCGAGCCGGCGGGAGACCTCCCAGGTGAAGGTCGCCTCGGCGTAGCCGGCGTCGGTCGCCGTGCCGCTGGTGTTGCACGCCTTGCGGAAGCCACCCGCCTCCACGAGCCTGGCGGCCTCGGCGGGGAAGCGGGCGTTGCCGAGCTGGTGCCCGGGGTCCACGACGACGTGCCGCCCGGTCAGCGGCAGTGGCCGCAGGACGTGGCCGGCCACGACCTCCTGGGGCGGTGCGACCTCGTCCGCCCAGGCGGGGCTTGGGCCGACCGCCGAGCCGAGCACGGACCCCAGCGAAGCGGCAGCGCACAGCGCGAGCAGGAGCGGCACGACGGCCGCGGCTCGGGGGCGCCTCATCGCGCGAGGGTATCGCCCGTCGGCCCGCCCGAGGGCCCCGATAGGATCGGCCCCGGTTGTCCACCCCTGAGCCAGGAGCTGCCCCGTGGCCCGTGTCGTCGTCGACGTGATGCCCAAGCCCGAGATCCTCGACCCCCAGGGCAAGGCCGTGCTCGGTGCACTGCCGCGCCTCGGCTTCTCCGGCGTGACCGACGTCCGCCAGGGGAAGCGCTTCGAGCTCGAGATCGCCGGCGAGATCACCGCCGAGGTCCTCGCCGAGGTCGAGAAGATGGCCGAGACCCTGCTCTCCAACCCCGTGATCGAGAACTTCGCGGTCCACGTCGAGGACGACGTCACCCCCGGCGCCGGAGCGCAGGCGTGAAGATCGGCGTCGTCACCTTCCCCGGCTCCCTCGACGACGTCGACGCCGCCCGCGCGGTCGGCCTCGGCGGCCAGGAGGCCGTCGCCCTCTGGCACGGCGACCACGACCTGAAGGGCGTCGACGCGGTCGTGCTGCCCGGTGGCTTCTCCTACGGCGACTACCTCCGCTGCGGCGCCATCTCCCGCTTCTCCCCGGTCATGACCGAGGTGATCGAGGCGGCCCGGAAGGGCATGCCCGTCCTCGGCATCTGCAACGGCTTCCAGATCCTCTGCGAGTCCCACCTGCTGCCGGGCGCGCTGATCCGCAACGACCACCGCAGGTTCATCTGCCGCGACCAGCGGCTGCGCATCGAGAACGACCGCACCGCCTGGACCTCCGCCTACACCGCGGGCCAGGAGATCACCCTCGTGCTGAAGAACGGCGAGGGCGGCTACGTCGCCGACGAGCCCACCCTCGACCGGCTCGAGGGCGAGGGCCAGGTCGTCGCGCGCTACCTCGACCTCAACCCCAACGGCTCGGCCCGCGACATCGCCGGTGTCTCCAACGAGCGCGGCAACGTGGTCGGCCTGATGCCGCACCCCGAGCACTCCGTCGAGGAGCTCACCGGCTCCGGCACCGACGGGCTGGGCTTCTTCACCAGCCTGGTCGAGTCCGCGTTCGCCTGAGCCCCGTCCGCACCATGACCCCCGCACTGCTGTTCCGCCGCGTCGCCGTCGCCGAGGCCATCACCTGGGCGCTGCTGCTGACCGGCATGTTCCTCAAGTACGTCACCGAGACCACCGAGCTCGGCGTGCGCGTCTTCGGCATGCTCCACGGTGTCGTCTTCGTCGCGTACGGCGTCGTCACGCTCGTCGTCGCGATCGACCAGCGCTGGCGGCCCGGCCGGACCCTGTCCGCGCTGGCCTGCGCCGTACCCCCGTTCGCGACCGTGCCCTTCGACCGCTGGCTCGAGCGCCGGCACCCGCTGGCCGACTCCTGGCGCCTGCGCGCCACCGATCCCGCCGGCCCGCTCGAGCGCGTCGTCGCCTGGTTGGTCCGCTCGCCCGCCCAGGGCGTCGCCGCGGGCCTGGTCGCCGTCGCCGCCCTCACCGGCCTCGCGCTCCTGGTCGGTCCGCCCACCTCCTGACCCGCTCGCCGGTCGAGGTGCGAGCGGAGGCTCAGCTGCGGACGCCCTTGCGCAGCTTGCGCCAGACGCGCTTGTTCACGACGCCGGAGGCCTCCATGCCGATCCGCTCCTGCCAGTCCTTGACCGCCGGCTCGACGCCGGGGCCGTAGACGCCGGTGACGACCAGGGTCGCCTTGGGCGAGGCGGCGTTCAGGGCGCGCTGGAGGCGGCGTACGGCGTCCCCGGAGGAGCCGTACTTCAGGATCGGCTTGGAGCCGGCCGAGAGCAGCGACATCCAGTGCTGGCGCGACCAGAGGTTCTTCTCGGGCATCTTGTGGTCGGCCTGCCAGGCGCGGGTGGCCTTGAGCGTGCGGGTGCCGTACTCGCCGGTGAGGTCGCCGTCGAAGTACTTCTTCTCGCGCAGCAGGCACTGCAGCGTGGTGACCAGCGCGGGGTCGGGGACGACCTCCTGGCCGTTCTTCTTCGTCCGCGGCGGGCGCAGCAGCGGGTAGTCCTGCCAGTTGATGCGGGTGCCGCCGCAGCGGTCCTTCTCGGCGCGCGCGGTGGTGCCGCGGCCGAGGTCGAGGAAGTTGCTGTCGATGTTGATGCGGACGCCGCCCCAGGTCTCGTCGTGGCCGCCGCGGTACTGCTTCATCCGGCCGCCCGGTCGCCAGCCGTCGTCGCGGATGTAGGTGGTGTCGGTGTTGGCCTTCCCGTCCCAGCGGGCGATCCAGATGGCGTCGGGCAGCACGAACCGGTCCGGGCGCTCGACACGCGCGTCGTCGAGGGCCGCGATGCCGGAGCTGGCGCTGGAGTAGACGCCGGAGACGTAGCCGAGGCGGTGCAGCTTCTGGGTCCAGCCGGAGAGGAAGGAGAGTGCGGACTCGCGGCAGTCGGTGTTGGAGGCGTCGAAGCCCTCGAGGTCGTACCACAGCGTGCTGCCCTCGGCGATGCCGAGCGCGCGGGCGTCGGCGACGGTGGTCTCCGCCTCGGCGCGACCCATCTTCAGCGCCTTGTGGTAGTCCTTCTTCTTCCCCGGCTTGGGGTTGATCCGCACGTCGTCGGAGTAGCGCGGGAAGCGCGGCTGGCAGGAGGCCTGCGGCCCGAGCGTGATCGGCAGCAGCCGCCACCCGAGCGTGGCCTGCTGCAGCACCCACTCCTTGCTGAGGTTGGGCTGGTTGCGGCAGGCGCGGGACTTGCCGGAGATGTAGATCCCGACCGCGGAGAACGGCGAGTTGTTCCACCAGGTGCGCATCGCCCTGCTGTCCGGGGCGAGGCACTGGTCGAAGCCGTAGCCGGTGAAGTTGCCCGGCGTCACGACCACGCCCCCGTCGACGATGGGGGAGCGGCGGGCACCGACCTCGGCGGCGTACGCCGGTGCGCCGGCCGGCGCGGAGCCCAGCACGGTCAACGCGAGCAGCCCGGACGCGGCGGCGGTGCCTGCGCGCCGCAGGAGGGTGCGGCGGGGCGCGCTGCTGCGCGAGGTGGTGCGGGTGCGGACGAGGCCCGGTCGGGTCATGGTGGAGCTCCAGCGGCACGGAGGTGAGGCGGGGGGAAGTGGTCGCTCCTGACGGACCGACCACAGCACGATAACCACACCAGTCACACGAGTAACAGGCTTCGCCGTGAACTACAGAGATGTAGTTTCCGCAGGTCAGCGGGGGTGTCGCCAGGTTCCATGGGGGCCGATCGGCCGCCGAGGAACCGCGGAAGAGGGGCGCGGCTGAACGTCGGCCGAGCAGGCTCGGTAGATTTCTCCCGTGCTGGACACCGTCGCCGTCGCCGCCGAGGACCCGAGCCGTGAGCAGCCCTGGGCCGATCTCGGCCTGAAGGCCGACGAGTACGCCAGGATCCGCGAGATCCTCGGGCGCCGTCCCACCTCCTCGGAGCTGGCGATGTACTCCGTCATGTGGAGCGAGCACTGCTCTTACAAGTCCTCCAAGGTGCACCTCAAGCAGTTCGGCGAGCTGCCGCAGGAGACCCCGGTCGGCAAGATGCTGGCCGGCATCGGCGAGAACGCCGGCGTCATCGACGTCGGGCAGGGCTACGCGGTGACCTTCAAGGTCGAGTCGCACAACCACCCGTCGTACGTCGAGCCCTACCAGGGCGCCGCGACCGGCATCGGCGGCATCGTCCGCGACATCCTCGCGATGGGCGCGCGCCCGGTGGCCGTCATGGACCCGCTGCGCTTCGGCCCGCTCGACGCCCCCGACACCCATCGTGTGCTGCCTGGGATCGTGGCCGGCGTCGGTGGCTACGGCAACTGCCTGGGTCTGCCCAACATCGGCGGCGAGGCGGTGTTCGACGAGACCTACCTCGGCAACCCGCTGGTCAACGCCCTGTGCGTGGGCGTGCTGAAGCACGAGGACCTCCACCTGGCCAAGGCCTCCGGGGTCGGCAACCAGGTGATCCTCTACGGCGCCCGCACCGGCGGCGACGGCATCGGCGGCGTCTCCGTGCTCGCCTCGGAGACCTTCGACGCCGACGGTCCCGCCAAGCGGCCCAGCGTGCAGGTCGGCGACCCCTTCATGGAGAAGCTGCTCATCGAGTGCACGCTCGAGATCTTCGCCGCCGGCCTGGTCGCCGGCATCCAGGACCTCGGCGGCGCCGGGCTCTCCTGCGCCACCTCCGAGCTGGCCTCGGCCGGTGACGGCGGCATGCACGTCGAGCTCGACCGCGTCCCCCTGCGCGACTCCACGCTGGCTCCCGAGGAGATCCTCATGAGCGAGAGCCAGGAGCGGATGATGGCCGTCGTCGAGCCCGACGACGTCGCGGCGTTCATGGCGATCTGCGCCAAGTGGGACGTCGAGGCCGTCGTCGTCGGCGAGGTCACCGACACCGGTCGCCTCGAGATCGACTGGCACGGCGAGCGCGTCGTCGACGTCCCGCCCCGCTCGGTCGCCCACGACGGCCCGACCTACCAGCGCCCCTTCGCGCGCCCCGACTGGCAGGACGCCCTGCAGGCCGACGCCGCCGAGTCGCTGCCGCGTCCCGCCGACGCCTCAGAGCTGCGCGAGACCGTGCTGCGCCTGGTCGCCTCGCCCAACCTGTGCGACAAGTCGTGGATCACCGACCAATACGACCGCTACGTCCGCGGCAACACCGTGCTCTCCCAGCCGGCCGACTCCGGGATGATCCGCATCGACGAGGACACCAACCTCGGTGTCTCGGTCTCGACCGACTGCAACGGCCGCTACGCCAAGCTCGACCCGTACGCCGGGGCCCAGCTCGCCCTCGCCGAGTCCTACCGCAACGTCGCCACCGGCGGCGCCACCCCGCTGGCCGTCTCCGACTGCCTCAACTTCGGCTCGCCGGAGGACCCGTCGGTGATGTGGCAGTTCGCCGAGGCCTGCCGCGGCCTCAAGGACGCCTGCCTCGAGCTCGGCGTGCCCGTCACCGGCGGCAACGTCAGCCTCTACAACCAGACCGGCGAGACCGCGATCCTGCCGACGCCGGTCGTCGCCGTGCTCGGCGTCATCGAGGACGTCACGCGCCGCACCCCCTCGTCGTGGTCGGCCGCGGGCGAGACCGTCGTGCTGCTCGGCGAGACCCGCGAGGAGCTCTCCGGCTCCGAGTGGGCCCACGTCGTCCACGGCCACCTCGGCGGCCGCCCGCCGGCCCTCTCGCTCGAGGGCGAGAAGGCGCTCGCCGCACTGCTGCACGAGGCCGTCGGGCTGATCAGCTCCGCGCACGACCTGTCCGACGGCGGGCTCGCCCAGGCGCTCATCGAGGCGTCGCTGCCCTCGATGACCGGCGCCTCGGTGTCGCTCGCCGGGGTGCACGAGGACCCGTTCGTCGCGCTGTTCTCCGAGTCGACCGGCCGCGTGCTCGTCACCGTGCCGGAGTCGGAGGTCGGCCGGCTGACCGACCTCGCCGCGCGCCACGGCGTACCCGCTGCGCAGTTGGGCACCACCGGCGGCGACTCCGTGGACCTGCAGGGGCTCTTCGACCTCCCGCTGCTCGAGGTCCGCTCGACCTGGATGGCCACCCTCCCCGCTGCCCTGGGCTGAGGCTCGCGGCTGGTCGAGCGTCTTTCGCTGGTCGAGGTGCGACGAGCGCCAGCGAGGAGCCTCGAGACCCGGTGACCCCGACTGGGAGGCGCGAGCGGCGCGACGCATGATGGACAGGTGCCCGACGACCTGCCCGTGACGCGGACCCTGGTGATCCCGGGGTCCGAGCTCAGCGAGCGGTTCAGCCGGTCCTCGGGGCCCGGCGGTCAGGGCGTGAACACCACCGACTCGCGGGTCGAGCTGGTGTGGGACGCCGCAAGCTCAGCCCTCCCCGACCACGTACGCCGCCGGGTGCTCGACCAGCTGGCCGGCCGACTGGTCGACGGGGTGCTCACCGTGGCCGCGTCCGAGCACCGCACCCAGCTGGCCAACCGGCGGGCGGCGCGGGAGCGGCTCGCGACGCTGGTCCGTCGAGCCCGGCGACGGGGCGACGCGACCCATCCGACCCGCCCCGCGGGGCCGAACCACCCGCGTGCCCCGGATGCCCCGTCGTACCCTCCTCACGCTCCCGGCCCTGGGAGCGGCCGCTGTCGGCCTGACCGTTCTGGTCCGCGGGGGCGTCGGCCCCGAGGAGGTGCCACCCATGCCCGAGGGAGTGCGTGAGCCGCAGCGCCACGACTACGGCAGCGACCCGAGCCAGTTCGGCGAGCTGACGCTGCCCGCCGGCGTGCCGCGCGGGGTGGCCGTCGTGGTGCACGGCGGGTTCTGGAAGACCGCCTACGGCATCGAGTACGCCCGCCCGCTCGTGCCGAGCCTGGTCGAGCAGGGCTGGGCGACCTGGGCCATCGAGTACCGCCGCGTCGGTGGCGGCCCGGGCGGTGGCGGGGGCAATCCCGAGACCTTCGACGACGTGCGTGCCGCGATCGAGGAGCTCGACGAGCTCGTGCTCGGCGTCGACCCGCGCACCGTCCCGGTGGTCGGCATCGGCCACTCCGCCGGCGGTCACCTCGCCACCTGGGCCGGTGGGCAGGGCCTGCTGACCCACGTCGTGTCGCAGGCCGGCGTCCTGGACCTGCGCGGCGCGTACACCGCCGGGCTGGGCGGCCCCGGCACGGTCACCGGCATCGTCGGCGGCGTGCCGACCAGCGCGGACGCCGACATCGACCCGGTCCAGCAGGTGCCGCTCCCGGCGCCCGTGTGGTGCGTCCACGCGACCGGCGACGACATCGTGCCGATCAGCCAGTCCCGCTCCTACGTGGAGGCCGCGGCCGCCGCCGGCGGCACCGCGCGCCTGGTCGAGGTCGAGGGCGACTCCTTCTCCGTCATCGACCCCGCCTCCGACGCCTGGGCGACCACGCTGACGATCCTCGAGGCGCTCTGACTCACCGACCCACCGGGTCGTGCCCCTGAGCGGGCGCCATGGCGCCCGGTGGCGGGCACGACTCACCTGAGATCACCTCGCGCGCGCCTCGGGGCCGGGCCCGGGCTGGCAGTGCGGGCACCACCAGGTACGCCGGTTGGCCGGGTCGTTCGGGACCTCCTCGACCATCCGCACGGTCGTGCCGCAGCGCAGGCAGGGCCGACGCTGCCGACCGGCGACCCAGTGCGACTCGCCACGGCGTCCGGTGCCGGTGGTGACCTGGTAGGCACCGGCCACGGTCGCGGAGTGCCTCAGTGCGGCCACGGCCCGGTCGACCAGCCGCGGCACGTCCACCTCGCCGATCGGCGTCCACGGGCTGACCCCCACCAGGAACGCCAACTCGTTGGCCCACAGGTTGCCGAGCCCGGCCACCCGCGTCTGGTCCAGCAGCGCGGAGACCAGCGGGGCCCCGGGGTCGGTCAGCAACCGGCGTACCGCCTCGGGCCGGTCGAGGTCGTCGTGCAGTAGGTCGGGGCCGAGGTGCCCGATCACGCGCGACTCCTGATCCGTCGCGACCAGGTCGAGCTGGTGCAGCCGCAGGCCCCAGGCGGTGCCGGTCGACGTCTCCAGGACGACGCGCACGTCGCGCTGCAGCCGTGGCGGCAGCCGCTTGCCGACCCCGGTGACCGACCACTCGCCGTCCATCAGCAGGTGGCTGTGCAGCGTCACACCGCCGGAGAGCCGGGTCAGCAGGTGCTTGCCGTGGGTGTGGTGCTCGAGCACCTCGCGCCCGGCGAGGTCGCGGGTCGCCAGCCGGGGGACCCGGAAGTCCGAGCGCGTGACGGTGCGCCCCAGCAGCGCGCGGTCCAGGCGGCGCGCGAGCTTCCAGACGCTGTCCCCCTCCGGCACGGGCTCGACTGTAGGGAGCCCCTGGTCGCCGCCGTACCCTCTCCTGGTGCCCGCCCGCCTCCGCCGCGCCGACCCCGCCGAGCTCGCCGACGCCCTCGACCGGCTGCGGGCCGGTGGCGACGAGCGCGCCGACCTCAAGCTGGTCGTCAAGCACGTGCTCGCCGTGCTGGAGCAGAAGGCGCCGGGGCACTCGGTGGAGGTGCGCGTCCCGCCGTACGCCGCCGTGCAGTGCATCCCCGGCGTGCGCCACACCCGGGGCACCCCGCCGGCCGTGGTGGAGACCGACGCCCGGACGATGATCGCCCTGGCGACCGGTGAGCTGTCCTGGGCCGACGCCGTGGCCGAGGGGCGGGTCAGTGCGTCCGGGGAGCGGACCGACCTCACGCCCCACCTGCCCCTGCTGTAGGCGCACGCGGCGACTACCGTGCTCGCCATGAGTGAGGATCTCCGCGCCCGCGTCCAGTCCGTCCTGCCCGGCATCCGGTCCGACCTCGAGGACCTGGTGCGCATCGAGTCGGTCAGCGCCGACCCGGAGCGGGCCGGCGAGGTCCAGCGCAGCGCCGAGGCCGTGAAGGCGCTCTTCGACGCCGAGGGCTTCACCTCCTCCATCGTCAGCGCCGACGGTGGCGCGCCCGCCGTCATCGCGCACAAGGCCGGGCCCGAGGGCGCACCCACCGTGCTGCTCTACGCCCACCACGACGTGCAGCCGGAGAACGACCACGCCGATTGGGACTCCCCGCCGTTCGAGCCCACCGAGCGCGGCGACCGGCTCTACGCGCGCGGTGCCGCCGACGACAAGGCCGGCATCGCCGCCCACCTCGGGGCGGTCCGCGTCTTCGGCGACGACCTGCCGGTCAACGTCGTGATGTTCATCGAGGGCGAGGAGGAGGTCGGCTCCGAGACGCTGCCGGCGCTGCTCGCGGAGCACCGGGAGTCGCTGCGCGCCGACGTCATCGTCATCGCCGACTCCGGCAACTGGGACATCGGCGTCCCGGCGCTGACCACCAGCCTGCGTGGCCTGGTCCGCATGGACATCGAGGTCCGCACGCTGACCCACGCCGTGCACTCGGGCATGTGGGGCGGCCTCGTGCCCGACTCGCTGATGGCGCTGAGCCGGGTGATCGCCAGCCTGCACGACGACGAGGGCAACGTGGCGATCGAGGGACTGCACAGCGGGCCCGCCGCGGACGTGGAGTACCCCGAGGACCGCCTGCGCGCCGAGTCCGGCGCCGCCCCCGGCATCGAGTGGATCGGCTCCGGCTCGGCCGTCGAGCGGCTGTGGACCAAGCCCGCCCTCTCGATCACCGGCCTCGACGCGCCGAAGGTCGCCGGCGCCTCCAACACCCTCGTGCCCGCCGCCCGGGCCCGCATCTCGATGCGCATCGCCCCCGGCGACACCGCCGAGAACGCCGTCGCCCGCCTCGTCGAGCACCTCGAGGCGCACACCCCCTGGGGCGCGACGCTCACCCACACCGTCGTCGACACCGGCGAGGCGACCCAGATCGATGCCACCGGTCCGGCGTACGACGCCGCCCGCTCGGCCTTCACCGAGGCCTGGGACGGCACCGAGCCGATCGACATGGGCGTCGGCGGGTCCATCCCGTTCATCGCGGAGTTCCTCGAGGCGTTCCCGCAGGCCAGCGTGCTCGTGACCGGCGTCGAGGACCCCGACACCCGCGCCCACGGCGCCAACGAGGGTCTCCATCTCGCCGAGTTCGAGCGCGTCGTCCTCGCCGAGACCCTCCTTCTCGCCACGCTCGGCGCCCAGTAGCCCACCGCCCTCGCTCCCGACCCCTGAGCCCCGGAGTGGGTCGAGCCGGCCTAACAATACGCCGGTTCGACCAATCCGGAAGCCCGTCCTGTCCGAATCCCGGCCGGGGGAGTGACGACCGTCACCGCCCCGTCTAGGTTCGCGACACGGGCAGGAGCCCCCGCTCCTGCGCGTCGCACCCGTCCGGGGTGCCCATGGGGAAGGGGTAGGGATGCACGAGTCCGACACGTCCGCACGCAGCACGACCGAGCGCTCGCACAGTGACGGGGGAGAGGTGGTGGCGGTCGGACCGGCGGGCCTGGACCGCCGACGGTTCGTCGGCTACGTCCTCGGCGGCGCCACCCTCGTCACCGCCGCCGACCTGACGCTGGGCCGGGCACCGGCGCGCGGCGCGGTCCCGTCGCTGCCGCAGATCCCGGAGATCTACGACCTCGAGGACCTGCAGACCGACGCCGCGCTGCCGACCAGCCAGCTGATCACCGTGACGATCCGCGAGGACGGCACCGCCGCTTTCGAGCTGCCCCGCATGGAGGTCGGGCAGGGCATCGTCACCTCGACGGCGATGATCCTCGCCGAGGAGCTCGACCTGCCGATGCGCAAGGTCGAGGTCACCTTGGCGCCGGCTCGCCCCGAGCTGATCTTCAACCAGCTCACCGGCGGCTCCAACACGACCGTCTCGACGTTCACTCCCATCCGGGTGGCCGCCGCCGTGGCGCGGCAGCAGCTGCTCGAGGCGGCCGCCGCCCGGTTGGGCACCGACGCCGACCGGCTCAGCACGATCTCCGGGACGGTCGTGGACGCCGCCGGCAACGCCATCCCGTATGGCGAGCTGGCGAGCGACGCGGCCAGCCAGGTCGTCAAGCAGGTCGGCGTCACGCTGCGTCCGCGCGAGGAGTACCGCGTCATCGGCACCGGTCGCAAGCGCACCGACGCCCGCGCGGCCGTCACCGGCCAGAAGGACTTCGCGACCGACCTGGACGTCAAGGGGGCCAAGCCCACGATGGTCTGCCGCCCGCCGACGCACCGTGGCCGCCCGGTCCGGCTGCGCAACCGCAAGCAGATCCTGAAGATGAAGGGCGTCACCCACGTGGCGCAGGTCCCCACCGGCATCGCCGTGCGAGCCAAGACCTTCGGGCAGTGCATCGACGCGATCCGCAAGATGGACGTCGAGTGGGACCTCGGCGACCTCGCCGGCGAGAACGACGAGTCGATCCTCGAGGGGCTGCGCGCGGCGGAGCTGCCGATGGCCGTGCCCGACGTGCCGATCCTGGCCGAGCAGGTCGACCTCGGCTTCGAGTTCATGTTCCGCAGCAGCGCCGCGCTGGAGCCGTTCGCCGCGATCGCCGACGTGCGCGAGGACCGTGCCGAGATCTGGGCCGGCCTGAAGGTGCCGATCCTGGCCCAGCAGAACATCGCGCAGATCCTGGGCATGTCCCAGGACCAGGTGAAGGTCAACGTCGTCACCGGTGGCGGGTCGTTCGGGCACAAGCTCTTCAGCGACCACGCGATCGAGGCCGCGCAGATCTCCCAGGCGATGGGCAAGCCGGTCAAGCTGATGTGGCACCGCGCCGACGAGCCGCGGCAGGGCCGGATGCACCCGATGTGCACCTCCCGGGTGCGCGCCACGATGCTCGCGGGCCAGGTGCTCTCCTTCGAGCAGCGCCACACCAGCGTCGTCACCGACTTCAGCCACGGGCTCGGCGAGATCATCACCTCGACGATCGACGAGGCGCCGACCGAGGTCGGCCGCTACCTCGGCGGTCTGGGGTTCTCCGAGACGATCTTCACCCTCACCCAGGAGCTGCCCTACAACCTCGGAGCGGTCACCCAGCTGCTCAACGAGACCGACCAGCGCTTCAGCACCGGCAGCATGCGCAACATCTACAGCCCCGACGTCTGTGTCGCCGCCGAGCTGACGATGGACGAGCTGGCCCGCCGGATGGGCAAGGACCCGCTCGAGCTGCGCCTCGAGCTGTGCCGCAACGACCGGGTCCGCGCCGCGATCGAGGCGGTCGCCGAGCGCGGGAACTGGGGCCGGAAAATGCCGAAGGGCATGGCCCAGGGCATCGCCGTGCACAAGGAGTACAAGGGCTGCACCGCCGTCCTGGTCGAGATCGACTGCCGCCCGCGCACGGTCGACCGCAAGGTCCGCAACGCCGTCACCGGCCCGCGTGTCACCAAGGCGGTCATCGCCGTCGACGCCGGACTGGTGATCAACCCGATCGGCCTGGAGGCGCAGATGCAGGGCGGGTTCATGGACGGCCTCGCGCTGACGCTGACCAGCAGCTGCCACCTCGAGGACGGCCGCTTCCTGGAGGCCAGCTGGGACAACTACTTCTACACCCGGCAGTGGAACGTCCCGCCCGAGATGGAGGTCATCGTGATGGACCCCGACGTCGACCAGCCCGGCGGGGCGGGTGAGGCGGCCGTCGGCTCCTCGGCCGCTGCGGTGGCCTGCGCGTACGCCCGCGCGACCGGCGAGGTGCCGACCCGGTTCCCGATCAACCACGACACCATCTCGTTCCGTCCCAAGTCCTTCATCCCCCCTGTGCCCAAGTCGCCGACCAACGGCCTGAAGTTCACCTACTGAGGAGACGACCGATGCCCAAGCAGACCTTCGTCCTCAACGGCGAACGCGTGACCGTCAAGGTCGCCGACAGCGAGCGCGTCCTGTGGGTCCTCCGGGACCTGCTCGGCGTGACCGGCCCGAAGTACGGCTGCGGGATCAACGTGTGCAAGGCGTGCACGTCCCACATCAACGGCAAGGCCTTCAACCCGTGCTCGGTGAAGGTGGGTGACCTGCAGCCGGACGACGAGATCACCACCATCGAGGGCCTCGCCGACACCGCCGACGGTGACCTGCACCCGATGCAGGAGGCCTGGATCGACCGCGACGTGCCGCAGTGCGGCTACTGCCAGCCCGGCCAGATCATGGCCGCGGTGGCGCTGGTGCGGAAGGTGCAGCGCGAGGGCGGCACGATCACCGAGTCCGACCTCGACGGCATCCGCAACATCTGCCGCTGCGGCACCTACACGCGCATCCGCGAGGCGGTGCGCCAGGGCGCGCGCAGGATGTGAGGACCGGCGTACGCCGTCGCAGGCCCGTCCGGAGCCCCGTCGCCGGCGCCTGAGCCGACCCGGGCTCAGGCGTCGGCGCGGGGCAGCCGCACCGTGAAGGTGCTGCCCTCGCCCGGTGCCGACCGCACGGTGATGCGGCCGCCGTGGCGGTCCACGACCCGCTTGACGATCGCCAGCCCCAGCCCGGTGCCCGGCTGACGGACCGCCTCGGGGTCCTCGCTGCGGAAGAACTCCTCGAACAGGTGCTCCTGGTCGGCCGCGGAGATCCCGATGCCCTGGTCGGTGACCTCCAGGACCACCTCGCCGTGCGTCCCGGCGGTCGGGTCCTCGCTGAGCGTGACGCGTACGTCGGTGCCGTCGGGGGAGTACTTCACGGCGTTCCCCACGAGGTTCGAGACCACCCGCTCCAGGTCGCCGGACTCCCCGCGCACCGTCAGCGGCCGGTCCGGCACGGCCGTGGTCAGGCGGATGCCGCGCGGTGCCGCCTGCACCGCCACCAGCTCGACGCTGTCGCGCACGACGTCGGTGACGTCGACCGGATCGCAGGCGGTGGGGTGGATCTCCTCGGTGGCGCGCGCGAGCGCCAGCAGGTCGGTCACGATGTCGAGCAGTCGGCCGCTGGCCCGCTCCATGCCGCGCAGGCTCTTCTCGGCGTCGGGATCGTCGACGCCGAGGTCGTCCAGGACGTCCTCGAGGATCGAGGCGTAGCCGCGAGCCGCGGCCAGGGGGTTCTGCAGCTCGTGGGCCATGGTGGCGATCAGCTGCTGGGTGTAGGCCGCGGCCTGCTGCTCGCGGGCGAAGCTGCGGGCGTTCAGCACGGCCCGGCCCAGGTCGTGCCCCATGTCGAGCGCGGTGTCGGCCTCCTCGTCGGACCAGTCCCCGCGGTCGCGGCGGAACATCAGCATCCGCCCCAAGCACTCGGGACCGGCACCCAGCGGCACCAGTAGCAGGGAGGTGTCGCCCTTCTCGCGCAGACCGTCGAGCAGGGCGGAGTGCTCCTCGGGAGCGAGCAGGCCCGGAGCGGTGCGCTGCGCCGAGACCACGAGCGCACGCTGACGCGTCCAGCACCCGTGGGCCAGGGAACGGGCCAGAGCCGACAGGCCGTCGAGGGAGTCGACGTCCTCGTGCTCGTCCAGGAGCACTCGGACGTCGTCGACGCCGAAGCCCTCCTGTGCGGCCCCGACCGTCGCCTCCAGCAGGCGGTCGAGGTCCAGCTGCGCCGTCGCATCGCGTACGACGCGGCGCGCGGCCGCCGCGAGGCGCACCTGCTCGGAGAGCCGGCTGCGCTCGATGGCGACGAGCACCGCCTCGCTGGCCTGCCGCGCGTACGTCTCGATCCGTCGGCGCTTGTCCGGGCCGGGCCGCAACCCGTCCAGGGGCAGGTCCACCCACAAGATGCCCTGGAGCTGCTCGTCCCGGTCGTGGAGCGGCGCGAAGAGCATGTCGTAGGGCTGCCACGCCTCCGGGTGGTCGACCACGGGCTGCTCGCCGACCCACACGTGCTCGGCGAGCCGGATCGTCCGGTCGTGCGGGAGGAAGCGCAGTCGGCCCCAGTGCTCGGACTCGCGGATCCACTGGTCGACGATCTCGCGCGGGGTGACGTCGCCGTCGAGCTCGGCCTGGGCGTCCTCGTCGCCGCTGACGACCAGGAACTCCAGCTCGTCGCTGTTGCGGAAGACGCTGACCGCGGCGAGCCGGAAGCCGGCCGCGCTGGCCACCCCATCGGTGATCGAGCGCAGGGTCGCACGCAGGTCGGAGTGCCGGAACAGGTCGGGCACCAGGTCGGGCGCGGGGGTGAGGGGGGTGCCAGGGGTGCCAGGGCTGAAAGGGGTGCCGGCGCTGCCAGGGGTGCCCGCAGCGCCGGCCCGGGGCGGGGCCGTGGCGTCGGTCGGCACGGTCAGGTGCACGGCGGGTTCTGTCACGCGGACGGTCGTCCGATCGGCAAGGGGCAAGGACAGTGGCTCAGGCAGGATAGACAGAATGCGGCGATACGGGAGGGGGTTTGGCGGGGTTCTGCCCGGACGGCGGAGCCCGGGGCGCCCGACCGTGGCGGTCCGTGCTGCCCGAGCGTGCCGGTCCGGTCCGCCCGACCCGTGAGTGGGTGACGGGGGCGAGCGGCCCGTAGAATCCGGCCCGTGCCCTTCCAGAGCAGTGGCCACAGTGCCCGCAGGGGCGGCGACGGACGTCTGACGGACGCGCTGGACCCCCAGGACCAGGGACCCCAGGACGCCTGCGGCGTCTTCGGTGTCTGGGCGCCCGGTGAGGACGTCGCGAAGCTGACCTACTTCGGTCTCTACGCGCTCCAGCACCGCGGCCAGGAGTCGGCCGGGATCGCGGTGAGCAACGGTCGCCAGATCCTGGTCTACAAGGACATGGGACTGGTCTCCCAGGTCTTCGACGAGACCACGCTGGACTCCCTCAAGGGCCACCTGGCGATCGGGCACTCGCGCTACTCCACGACCGGCGCCAGCACCTGGCACAACGCCCAGCCGACCTTCCGGCCGACGCCGGACGGCTCGATCGCGCTGGGCCACAACGGCAACCTCATCAACACCCACGAGCTGCGCGAGGCCGTCGCCGCGCTGCCGGGCCCCGAGGGCGAGCTCGACCTGGCCCAGCGGCCGGGGGAGACCTCGACCAACGACACCAGCCTGGTCACCGCGCTGATGGCCCACCACCCCGACCAGGGGCTGGAGGAGCGCGCGCTGGAGGTGCTGCCGATGCTGCGCGGCGCCTTCTGCTTCGTGTGGATGAACGAGGACACCCTGTACGCCGCCCGCGACCCCCAGGGCATCCGTCCGCTGGTCCTCGGTCGGCTCGACCGCGGCTGGGTCGTGGCGTCCGAGGACGCCGCGCTGAAGACCATCGGCGCCTCGGTCGTGCGCGAGGTCGAGCCCGGGGAGATGCTCGTCATCGACGAGAACGGTCTGCGTTCGCACCACTTCGCCGAGCCGGAGCCCAAGGGCTGCGTCTTCGAGTACGTCTACCTCGCCCGCCCCGACGCCACCATCGCCGCCCGCAGCGTCCACCAGGCGCGGGTGGAGATGGGCCGGCAGCTGGCCCGCGAGTTCCCCGTCGAGGCCGACCTGGTGATGCCGGTGCCCGAGTCCGGCACCCCCGCCGCAGCCGGCTACGCCGAGGAGTCCGGCATCCCCTTCGGCCAGGGGTTCGTGAAGAACGCCTACGTCGGGCGCACCTTCATCCAGCCCAGCCAGACACTGCGCCAGCTGGGACTGCGGCTCAAGCTCAACGCGCTCGAGCACATGGTGCGCGGCAAGCGGCTGGTCGTCGTGGACGACTCGATCGTGCGTGGCAACACCCAGCGCGCCCAGATCCGGATGCTGCGCGAGGCCGGCGCCCTGGAGGTGCACGTCCGCATCTCCAGCCCACCGGTGAAGTGGCCGTGCTTCTACGGCATCGACTTCGCCACCCGCGCCGAGCTGATCGCCAACGGCCTCGACGTCGAGGAGATCGCGGCCAGCGTCGGCGCCGACAGCCTGGGCTACATCTCCCTGGACGGGATGATCGAGTCGACCGGGCAGCAGCGCTCCGCGCTGTGCACCGCCTGCTTCACCGGCGAGTACCCCGTGGAGCTGCCCGACGAGTCCCTGCTCGGCAAGCACCTCCTCGAGGCCACGCTGAGCTCGCCGACGATGGGCCGGGCGCTCCCGGTCCTCAACAACCCCTGACCCCGACGGGAGTCCCGTGAGCGACAGCACCAGCGCCGGCAACGCCTACGCCGAGGCCGGCGTCAGCATCGAGGCGGCCGACAAGGCCATCGAGCTGATGAAGGTCTGGGTCGAGAAGGCCAAGCGCCCCGAGATGATCGGTGGCCTGGGCGGCTTCGCGGGTCTCTTCGACGCCAGCGCGCTCACGGCGTACAAGCGCCCGCTGCTGGCCACCTCCACCGACGGCGTCGGCACGAAGGTCGCCATCGCGCAGGCGATGGACGTCCATGACACCATCGGCTACGACCTGGTCGGCATGGTCGTCGACGACCTCGTGGTGTGCGGTGCCGAGCCGCTGTTCATGACCGACTACATCGCCACCGGCCGGGTCGTCCCGGAGCGGATCGCGGCGATCGTCAAGGGCATCGCCGAGGCGTGCGTCGAGGCCGGCTGCGCGCTGGTCGGCGGCGAGACGGCCGAGCACCCCGGTCTGCTGGCTCCCGACGAGTACGACGTCGCCGGCGCCACCACCGGCGTGGTCGAGGCCGACGACCTGCTCGGCCCGGCGCGGGTGCGTCCCGACGACGTGGTGCTGGCCATGGCGTCCTCGGGCCTGCACTCCAACGGTTACTCGCTGGTGCGCCACGTGCTGCTCAACACCGCCCAGTGGGAGCTGGACCGCCACGTCGACGAGCTCGGTGGGCCGCTGGGCGAGACCCTGCTGACCCCCACCCGGATCTACGCCAAGGCCTGCCTGGACCTGGCGCGCAGCACCACCGTGCACGCGATGTCCCACGTCACCGGTGGCGGCCTGGCGGCCAACCTCGAGCGCGTGATGCCCGAGGAGCTCTCCGCGACCATCGAGCGCGGCACCTGGACCCCCGAGCCGGTCTTCGACCTCGTCCGCCGCGTCGGCGACGTCTCGCAGCCCGACCTGGAGGCCACGCTCAACTGCGGTGTCGGCATGGTCGCCCTGCTGCCCGCCGACCAGGTCGACGCCGCCGTCGCCCTGCTGGCCGGCTACGGCATCCACGCCTGGCCCGCCGGCCGGGTCGCGCCCGCCACCGGCCGCCCCGGCGCCGTGGAGCTGGTGGGTCAGCACCCGGGCTGGTGAGGCACCGGCAAGGTTCATCGGCCGGCCGATGAACCTTGCCGTGGACCGATGGAGGAACATCGGCCAAGGGCAGGGTCTGTCGGTCGGCCGATGAAACTTTCCGGCGTGCGCGCGACCCACGCCACGCGGACCAATCCGGGGAGGGGTGTGCGCGAACAGCCACCCAGCAGGTAGCGTTGGGGTCACGAGTATTCGAGAGACAGCCCGGGAGCCATTAGTGCCCCGGCCAAGTGTGCGAGGGGGCTGGACCCTATGGGCCGCGGCCGTGCAAAAGCCAAGCAGACCAAGGTCGCTCGCGAGCTCAAGTACCGGACTCACGAGACGGACTTGGGTGCGCTGGCGCGAGAGCTCCACGGAGGCGATGCCTCCGATGACGTCGCGCAGGACGATCACGACGAGTGGTCGGACTACGCCGACCCTCGCCGCGATTGACCTCTCGCGACTCCTGACGCGCTGACCTGCATGTGAGCCGCCCCGTGCCCTGAGGCCCGGGACGGCTCACATCGGTCTCGCGTGTCCAGATCCGTGCGTCCTCGCCGGCGTACGCCGGTCGTCCGGTCGACCCGGGGTGGCTCAGCCCACCCAGATCGACCGGAGCCGGCCCACGGTCCTGATCCGCTCCTCGGCGATGCGGTCAGCGGCCACGGCCGGGGAGACCCGCTCGTCGTCGGCGAGCGCGAGGATGCGTCGCGTGGTCTCCAGGATGCCGCTCGCGCGCTGCTGCGCGCGCTCGAAGGAGAAGCCGCGCGGGTCGAGCTCGTCGGCGACCTGGATCAGCCCGCCGGCGTTGACGACGTAGTCGGGTGCGTAGGTGATGCCGGCGTCCATCAGGTGCTTCTCGACGCCCGGGTGCGCCAGCTGGTTGTTGGCCGCGCCGCAGACGATCTTCGCGCTGAGGGTGTCGACGACCTCGTCGGTGATCGCGCCGCCCATGGCGCAGGGCGCGTAGACGTCGAGCGCGGCCGCGACGAGCGCCTCGGTCGAGGCGACGGCGCGCACGCCCGGGTGCTCGGCGAGCACCGCGTCGACGGCCGGCCCGTGCACGTCGGTGACCACGACGTCGGCGCCGTCATTCACCAGGTGGCCGACCAGGTGACGACCGACCTTGCCGACACCCGCGACGCCGACGGTGCGGCCGGCGAGCGACGTCGAGCCCCACACGGACTCGGCGGCGGCGCGCATGCCCTGGAACACGCCGTACGCCGTCAGCACCGAGCTGTCCCCGGCGCCGCCGTGGGCGACCGTGCGGCCGGTGACGAAGTCGCACTCCCGCGCCACGTGGTCCATGTCGGGGCTGAAGGTGCCGATGTCGCAGGCCGTGCGATAGCGACCGCCGAGGCTCTGCACGAACCGGCCGTAGGCACGCAGCAGCGCCTCGGTCTTCAGCGTGGCCGGGTCGCCCAGGATGACGGCTTTGCCGCCGCCGAGGTCGAGCCCGGCGACCGCGGCCTTGTAGGTCATGCCGCGGGAGAGGTCGAGGACGTCGCGCACGGCGGCGTCGGTGCTGGCGTAGGGGTAGAAGCGGGTGCCGCCGAGCGCGGGGCCCAGGGCCGTGGAGTGGATCGCGACGATCGCGCGCAGGCCGGTGGCCTCGTCGGTGCAGAAGACGACCTGCTCGTGCTCGGAGCCGAGCTCGAAGACGTCGACGGGCGTGCTGCCGGGGGCGGTGCTGGACGACGGGCTGGATGAGGTGCTCATGGGTCAGGCTCTCTGTCGGGTCGCGGGGATGGTGCGACCGGGTGGACGACCCGCAGGGGTGGCGCGGATCACTCCCAGGTTAGTGCCGGACCCCGCGCATCACCACGACGTCGCCGTGGGTGCCGTATCCGCACACCCGCCCGCCCTGACGGGTGTCGTCGAAGGTGACCAGCAGCCAGTCCTCGCCGTGCGGGACCAGCGTGGGCCACGGGATGTTGGTCGGGTACGCCGCCTCGAGCACGCCCCGGGTGCGCAGGTCGAGGTCGAGCACCGCCCACTGCCCCCGGGTCGCCCGCGGACCGTCGCGGCCGTCGGAGACCAGCACGATGGTCCGCGGCGACCCGCCGGGGCCGCCTCCGCCGGCCGGGCCGCCTGAGCTGCCTGAGCCGCCTGGGCCGGGCGGCGAGTCGGGCGGCAGCGCGAGCAGGGTGGTGCCCTCCGAGGCACGCCGGAACGGGTCGGCGGCGCGCAGCCGCAGCGAGTCGAGGTCGGGTCCCTCGGCGATCACCGGGTGGAACCGGAAGAACCGGGTGGCGCTGACGTAGCCCACCAGCCACCCGTCGTCGGTGCGCAGCAGGTGGGGGTCCCAGACGCCGACCGACGGGTCGTCGGTGGGCAGCGGGAGCGGCTCGCCGGGGACGACGTGGACGCCGTGCAGCAGGTCGGCCCCGGTCTCTGCGAGGGTCACCGCCACCGACGCGTCGTGGCGATCGGGGTCGAAGTCGCCCCAGGTGCTGGTCGCCAGCAGCCAGGCGTCGTCGACGCGCAGCAGGTGGCCGGCGTGGTCGCCGAGCACCGCGCTGCTGCCGCGGCGGCGGACGAACAGGTCCGCGGTGTGCGTGAGCGCACCCGACTCGGGGGCTCCCGCCGCGGACCCCAGCCGGGCGGGATCCAGCGCCCACACCGAGGAGTGCCCGGTCCCGAACGGGCCGGGGCCGGCGCTGGTGGCGGTCAGGTGGAGCCGACCCGAGCCGTCGTCGTAGGGGCGACCGTCGGCGTGGGTGACCAGTCTCAGGTCGCGCAGCCCGAGCTGCCCGAAGCCGCCGGCCACCAGATCGGTCGTCACCCCGTCGTGGCCGACCTGCAGGTCCTCGAGCCAGGTGGGGCTGCGGGTCAGCCGTGCGGCCCGGGGGTGGCTGGTCGCCAGGTCGACGCGGGCGCGACCGGTCCACGGGCCGCCCTCGTGGTCCTGGGTCAGCACGGCGGCGTGGGTGCCGGTCAGGCACAGCGCCAGCGCCGTGGCGTCCGCTGCACGGCCGTCGCGTCGGCTGCGCAGCACCACCGGCCCCGTGACGCCGTCGAGCTCGAGGCGGCAGTGCTCGCCGTCGTACGCGGCGCGCAGCAGCAGGTCCGGGCCGGTCAGGGAGAGGGTCAGGGGCTCGCGGTCCGCGAGGCCGGCCCGGACGGCGGCGTAGGGCGCGCGGCGGGGCAGCGGGGTGACAGACGTCCGCCCGGGCCGGGTGCGCGAGACGGGCCGGTCGACCGCGCTGACCGGGTCGACGGGGCGCAGCCGCGAGACCTCCTCGTAGCGCAGGCCGAGGGGATCGCTGGTCAGCGCATCCTCCGCCGCAGCTCGGTGACGGCGGTGGCCACCTCGCGGTCGAGCTCGTCCAGCATCTCCTGCACCCCGCTCAGCGAGCCGGTGTGTGCCTGAGCCTCGATCGCCGCGGCGGCCGCGGAGACCCGCGGCAGGCCGAGGTTGAGCGCGCTGCCCTTGACCAGGTGGGCGCTGGTGAAGGTCTCGTGCGCACTGCCCTTGCGGTGCGCGCTGCGGATGTCGCGGACCTGGCCGTCGATGCGGCCGACGAAGGAGCGGGCGGTCCGGTCGAAGAAGCTCTCGCCGTCCTTGACCAGCTCGGCCAGCAGCTGTCGCCGGTCCTCGTCGATGACGACGAGCCCCGGGTCGACCACACCCGAGGCCTGCTCCGTGACCGCGGGTGACGGGGCGGAGGAGGCGCTCGAGGCCGCCGCGTCGGCCCGGGACCGCTGGTCCCGTGGATCCCCCTGCTCGGACGGCTGCCCGGACGGCTGGTCGGGCTGCTGGTCGCTCGGGTGGCCGTCGGAGGCGGGCCCGGAGCGCTTGGTCCAGCGCTGGACGACCTCCTCCAGCTGCGTGGGGTCCACCGGCTTGGTGAGGAAGTCGTCCATCCCCGCGTCGAGGCAGCGCTCGCGCTCGCCCTCCAGCGCCGAGGCGGTCATCGCGATGATGGGCACCCGCTCGCCGGTCGGCTCGGCGGCACGGATCGCCCGGGTGGCGTCGAAGCCGTCGATGCCCGGCATCCGGCAGTCCATCAGCACCAGCGCGAAGCCGTGGTCGCCCTTGAGCGCCTCGATGGCGGCCTCGCCGTCGTCGGCGACCTCGACCCGGACCCCGAGGGCCTCCAGCAGGCCGGTGGCCACCAGCTGGTTGACCGGGTTGTCCTCCACCACGAGCACCGAGAGGTCGAGCGAGGGCACGACCAGGCGCCGCGGTGCCCGGGGTGCGGACTCCTGGGGCTGTCCCACCAGGCGCAGCAGGGACTCCAGCAGCTCGGAGTGACGGACCGGCTTGGACAGGGTGGTGGCGATGCCGGCCTCGCGGGCGGTGCGTGCGCCGACACCCTGATCGGAGGTCAGCAGGACCAGCGTCAGGTCGCGCAGCGCGGGGTCGGCCTTGATGATGCGCGCGAGCTCCAGGCCGTCGATGCGGGGGAGCACGAGGTCGAGCAACGCGACGGTGAAGGGCCGACCGGCCCGCTGTGCCTCGCGCAGCGTGGCGAGGCACTCCGCGGGCGTGGCGACGGCGACGGGCTGCAGCTGCCAGGCCGAGAGCTGCTCGGTGAGGATGAAGCGGTTGGTCTCGTTGTCGTCGACGATCAGCACCCGCTGGCCCTCGAGCGACTCCGCGGGCTCCTGCAGGCGCGGCGCGACGGGGGTGCGCTCCAGGTCGGCGGTGAAGGAGAAGGTCGACCCCTTGCCGGGCGCGGAGTCCACCCAGATCCGGCCGCCCATCGCCTCGACGAGCTGCTGGCAGATCGCCAGGCCCAGGCCGGTGCCACCGTGGCGACGGGTGGTGGCCAGGTCGGCCTGGATGAAGGCGTCGAAGAGGCTGGCCTGCGCGGCGGCGGGGATGCCGATGCCGGTGTCGGTGACGTCGACGCGCAGCACCACCCGGCCGTCGGCGGCGGACTCGACGTGTGCCTGGACCGACACCTCGCCGTGCTCGGTGAACTTCACGGCGTTGGAGCCGAGGTTGGTGAGGACCTGCCCCAGCCGCGTCGGGTCGCCGCGGAGGTAGTCCGGGACGTCGGGGTGGCAGGCCACGACCAGCTCGATCCCCTTCTCGTGGGCGGGGCCGGCCAGCACCGACGCGGTCTGCTCGAAGACGCTGCGGACCTCGAAGTCGACGTCCTCGAGCTCCAGCTTGCCGGCCTCGATCTTGGAGAGGTCGAGGATGTCGTTGATGATCGCCAGCAGCGACAGGCCCGACTGGTGGACCCCGTCGGCCAGCCGTCGCTGGTGGTCGTCGAGCTCGGTGCGCAGCAGCAGCTCGTTGAGGCCGATCACGCCGTTCATCGGGGTGCGGATCTCGTGGCTCATGGTCGCCAGGAACTCCGACTTCATCCGCGAGGCCTCCATGGCCCGGTCGCGGGCGTCGGCCAGCGCCTCGGCGGCGCGCTCGCGCTCGGCGACGACGCCGAGCTGGGCGGCCACCTGCTGCACGAGGTCGTGGGCCGGCTCGGAGAGCGGCGCCTCGTCGGCGAGCACCTCCAGGACCGCGACGACCTCCTCCTCGACGACGACCGGGAGGGCGACCCGGGAGAAGGTGCGGCCCTCGATCGAGCGGGCGTCCTGGGCGACCTGCCCGTCGACGAGGCACTGCTCGGCCAGGTCGGTGGCGGCCGGGCGCGCGGTGGTCGCGGGGTAGACCTGCTCGAGCTCCACGACACGGTCCTGGCGGGGCCCGCCGGTGGCGCTGACCAGCCACCCGGCGATGGGCTGCCAGCCGGTGTGCTCGGGCAGTCGCACGGCGGCGACCTCGATGGCCTCCACGAGGGTCCGCGCGCGGTTGGCGGCGGTCGCCATCTGCTGCATCAGGCGCAGCCGCCGCGAGGACGCCGAGGCCGAGACCTCGGCGCGACGGACCTCGGTGATGTCCTGGTTGGTGCCGTCCATGCGCACCGGACGCCCGGTGGCAGGGTCACGCGTGAGGCGGCAGCGGCCGTGCATCCAACGGACGTCGCCGTCGGGTCGCAGGACCCGGGCGTCGAACTCGAAGGAGTGCCGCTCGCGCAGGGCGGCCTCGGTGACCAGGCGGACGTGCTCCCGGTCGTCGGGGTGCAGGCACGCGACGAAGGCCTCGAAGGTGCCGTCGAAGTCCTCGGGCGGCACGCCGTAGAGGCGGTGCAGCTGCCCGGACCAGGTGACCAGGCCGGTGTCGAGGTCCCACGTGAAGGAGCCGATGCCGGCGATCTCCTGGGCCTCGCTGAGCTGACGGGCCCGGGCCTCGGCCTCGGGGTCGGCCACCGGGGCCACCGGGGCCACCGGGGCCACCGGGGCCGCTGGAACAGCGCCCGCAGCACCCGCGGGGGCAGCAGCGGCTGGAGCAGCAGCTGGAGCAGCAGATGGGGCGGGAGCGGTGACGGCGTACGGGGTGAACCGGTGCAGCCACCCGGTGATCCGCCCGTCCTCGCGCACCGGGCTGTAGCTGAGCAGCCCGTCGACCAGGGTGGCGTCGGAGCGGCGCAGCGTCACCGGCAGGTTGTCGCGGCCGCGGGTGCCGCGCCGCAGCAGCGAGACGTGCATGTCCACCCTGGTGCGCTGGTCGGCGGGGAAGACGTCGCGGGCGGGCAGCCCGGTCATCGAGCCGGGCTCACGGCGCAGCAGGGCGGCCATCGCGTCGTTGGCCCACACGGTCGTGCCGTCGCGGTCGAGCACCCACAGGCCGTCGGTCGTCGCGTCGACGACCGCGCCCAGCCAGGCGGAGTGCCCCACACCTGCTCCTTCCGATGGAATCGTCGGACCCATCATGTCCTGTCATCCTCACCCGTGCGGCCAGGAGTGGGGAAAGCCATCCGGAAGTCGTGCGGACGGCGGTGCAGGTTCGACGGTTCAGGTCGACGGTTCAGGTCGACGGTGCCGGTCGACGGTCGGGTCGGCAGGTCGGGTGGGCAGGTGCGGGGCCTCGCGGCGGCCGGCTACTGCAGCGTCATCCGCGGCTCCCCGCCGACCAGGCCGGTGCCGGAGATCGAGCAGGTGCCGCCGCGAGGGCTGCCGCCGTTCCACGCCTGCCGCACGCAGCTGCGGGTGGCCATCTGCGCCCAGTAGTTCGGGTGCAGCGACTCCTGGATGTAGTACGGGCTGTTGGAGCAGCAGGTGCTGACGGTGCGGATCTGGTTGATCCACTCGGTCTTGTCGACAGCGGTGGGCTGGGTCCAGGAGGTCAGCCCCTTCTCCTCGTAGAGCCCCACGCCGCTCTCGCACAGTCGCCGGCCGTTGAAGGCCGAGGCCAGGTCGAGGGTGCGGGTGTTGGTCAGCCCGGAGGCGGTGATGGCGCTCTTGACGGTGTTGTTGATCGTGGGCAGGGCGCTGTTGTTGGCCCAGGCGGCGTCCTTGTCCCAGAAGCCGCAGCCACCCGTGCTCTGCCGGGTGTAGCCGCTCTGGGAGTAGCGGAAGCCCGAGGCCTTCGGGATCGGCGAGGGGTAGGTCTGCACCAGGAGCGTCCAGGCGTTGTCGGCGTACCCGGCGTTGCGCATGGCGGTGCGCAGGTGGGTGAAGGAGGTGGCGATGCGCGAGTGGACGGTGCTGACGTTGGCCGAGGTGAAGTTCGAGGTGACCGACCTGTCGTCGTAGCAGTAGTCCTTCCACCAGCTCGGGGAGTAGAGGAAGTTCGCGACGCAGGCGGCGACGATGTCGGCGAAGTTGAAGTCGTTGCCGCCGATGGAGACGACGACGAGCTTGACGTTGTGCGAGGACGCGAACTGCTGCAGTGCCTTGGCCTGGCCGATGTTGCCGGCGCCGTCGTCGTAGAAGTCCAGCCCGGGCTTGAAGTTGCTGCCGGAGGCGTCGGTGGCGGTCTTCGCGCCCGAGCAGGCGAGGTTCTTGCCGAGGGTGCCGGCGCCGATGAACACCTCCGCCGACCTGCTGCGGTGGCAGCGGTTGATCGCCTCGCCGTTCGGGGTGTCCCAGTAGGCCGTGGAGCCCAACGCGTCGGCGGCGGACGAGCGGCTGTTCGACGACCCGGCCCAGCGCCCGGCCTCACCGGAGATGTAGGAGTCACCGACGGTGACGACGTACGGCGTGCCGACGCCGGGCCCGTCCGCGCGGGCGATGGGGGCGGGGGTGCCGGGCAGCGCGCCGCTGGTGAGCACGGTCAGCAGGGCCACCAGGAGCAGCAGCACCACCGCGGGCACCGCCAGCCGGGGCCGGAGCCCGACTGAGGGCGCGGAGGACGCGGGGGACGACGTGGACGAGGACATGAGGAGGCCTTTCCCGAGCAGTCAGCGATGGGCCCACGACGCGTCGGTCGATGTGGCCCGCCTCACATCGAGGCGCGCTCGCACGCTAGCGAGGCGCGACGGGGCTGGGAAGGGGCGGCAGGTGAAGTCTCCGGCGTCGGGCGGCTGCTGCTCGCGCGCGGGCCCGGGCGTCCTCGCGCACGGGGGGACGCGGCTAGTGTCGCGTCTCGGAAGTTGTTGAACGGTTGGCGTCCTCAGGGTGCGTGCATCGCCAGGCGCCGGCGCGCAGCCATAGCCGTTCCTCTCGCAAGCGTCGGCAACGCAGCGAGGTGCGTGCCATGGGGGCGCGAAGCGCCCAAGAACTTCTGTGACGCGGCACTAGGACCCTCGAGGTGGCCGCACGGACCCGCGGTCCACGAAGCGGTGCCGCACGCGCACCGAGCGGGTGCCCGGCTCGCCGCGGATCAGGCGCACCGCGATCCCCGCGGCCTCCTCGGCCTGGCGCTCGACGTTCTGGTCCATCGTGCTGAGGCCGAAGAGCTCGGCCATCGGGTGGCCGTCGACGCCGATGACCGAGAGGTCCTCGGGCACGCGCAGACCGTGGCGCTGCGCCCCCACCGCGACCGCGGCGGCGATCTCGTCGGAGTAGCCGAAGACGGCGGTCGGGCGACGGTCCAGGGCGAGCAACCGCTCGACCGCGCGGGTGCCGGAGTCCACGCCGTAGGACTCGGTGACCAGCAGCTCGGGCCGCCCCTCGATGCCGGCGGCGGCGAGGGCCTCGCGGTAGCCCGCGACGCGCAGCAGGTCGGCGTCCCAGGTGGTGGCGTCGGTGTCGCTGGTGCGCACCATCGCGATGTCGCGGTGCCCCTCGGTGATGAGGCGGTCGACCGCGGCACGCGCCATCGCCCGGTCGTCGACGTCGACGTGGGGGAGCCCGCGCGCCTGGCCGCCGGCGATCACCATCGGGACGCCGAGCAGGTCGAGTCGGTCGCGCTGCTCCGGGGAGAGCGGCAGGGCGGCCAGGATCACCGCGTCGACCTTGCGGCGGGCGGGCAGGTCGCGGACGAAGGCGCCCCGCTCCGAGGGTCCGTCGACCTGGTAGACGAGCACGTCGATGCCCTCGCTGCGCAGGGCGCGCTCGAGGCCCGAGAGCATCGTGGAGTAGAACCACACGTCGATGCGCGGCATGACCACCGCGACCCGGCCGGTCTCGCGGCCCGAGAGCGAGCTGGCCTCGGGGGAGATGACGTAGGCCAGCTCCTCGGCGACCTTGCGCACCCGGTCACGGGTGGCGTCGCCGACGCCGGGGACGTCACGCAGGGCACGCGACACGGTCGCGATGGAGACGCCGGCCACGCGGGCGACGTCGGCCATGTTGGCTGGGGCGCCCGCCGGCGGGCGGGGGGCGTCAGAGGCCCCGGCGCCCGCGTCGTCGCTGTCGTGCTCCACGGCGTCAGGGTAGGACACTGCGGGGTTTCGCGTGCTGGGACGGGCGCGTGGCGACTACCCCTGGAGGTATGGGAGGTGCCACACTGTGAGTACGGCGTCGGCCGGGACGTCTGCCCCCCAGCGGTCCGGCCGGCGCCTCTCCACGTCCGGCCCGACCGGGCGTGATCGGACTCAGCCCAGGACGCCCGGGGCAGCCTCGTCGTCGAGCCAGTCCGAGCCGTCGTCGTCGTAGTGCTCGTGGTCCGAGGACCCGTCACGGTCGCGTCGACGCCCCGCGGTGGGGCTCCCTCCGGCACGACCGCCCGCCCCGCGCCGCCGGCCGTCCCGAGACCGGCGCCCCGACCACGGAGCCGCGGCCGAGGGTGCCGGAGACCGCCGAGCGGCTCAGGCCGCCCAAAGGTCGGGTCTGTGATCGCGCCGTCGCCCGCACCTGCTGGCCACCGACCAGCGCACCGCCGGTGAGGCCGCGCAGCACGCCGCCCTTGGCCAAGCCACCCAGGAGAGCGCCCCCGCCGAGGCCGACGCCCACCGCAGTGCCGCTCGAGCCGCCGGAGCCACCGGTCGTCGCGGTGGTCAGGACGGTGGGCTCGTCGCCCGCGTCCGGGCCGAGCGTGGTGCCGTCGGTGCCTCCGCCCGGGCCGCTGCCCGGGTCGGTGCCCTCGCCGGGGCCCACCGGGTCCGCGGCGTACGTCGGGTGCGGACCGCCGCCGAGCAGCCCACCGGTGCCCGGGGTGCCGCCGGCGCCGCGCGGACCGGGCACGGAGCCGCGCCCACCACCGCCGGCACCACCGTCGCCCGAGACGGTCTCCGGCTCGGGGTCGGGGATGCCGTGGATCTTCTTCATCACCGCGATCGGCTCGTCGTAGCGCCGGTCGAACTCCTCGGCGATCTCGCGCGCCCGCTGCTCGCGCAGCGCCTCGCGGTCGGCGAAGGCGCTGGCCGCCGCGGTGTGCCGGCTCTGCTCTCTCAGCCGCTTCTCGTCGTCCCACTCCGGGTCGTCGCGGAACTCGCCGGGGTCGGTGAGCGCGGCGGTCTCGGGGTCGGTGTCGAGCCGGTCGCGCTGCTCGCGGACCCGAGAGATCGTGTCGGCGGCCGACCCGAGGGCGGCGCGTCCCTCGTTGAACAGGGCGATCCGCTCGTCGAGGTGGTCGGCCGACCGACGCATCGCCTTGAACATCGCCGGCCCGGTCTGCCCACCGATGCCCAGGCCGGCGTTGGCCGCGACCCGCAGGGCGCGCGACACGTCGCGCAGGCGGTACGTCGCGCTCAGCCACTCGGCCTCGCCGTTGCCCCGCACCACCGCCTCGTCGGCCTCGGCCAGCGCGGCGTCGAGACGCAGGCGCTCGGGACCGCGCGTCATCGGTCGAGACCTCCGTCCGTCGCGGACCGCACGCTGCCGACCTCGGCGGCGATGTGGGCGAGGTCCTCCTGCGCGTGCTGGTCGGCCACGTTGAAGCCCTTGCGGAACGTGTCGACGCCCTCGCCGTAGTGCTGCAGGTCGTGGACCATCGTCAGGATCGCCTCGCGGACCGCACGCCGGGCGAGCTCGGTGTGGTGGCCCAGCGCGGCGCCGTTGCCCAGCGTGCCGAAGCGCCGCTCGGGGACCTGTGCCGGCTCGTAGCCGTCGACGCGGTCCACGCCGTCGGCCAGCGCCGACATGATGTCGGCGATGACGACGTTGTCGATGCGCAGCTCCTGGAGCAGCTGCGTTATCGCACCCATGTTGACGGGCATACCGTCCGGCCCGATGGCCACCATCACGTGCCTCCCGAGAGCGTGTGCTGGTCGTGTCCTGAGGAAGTCGTCGAGCCTCGACAGTAAAGGCCCGACCCAGCGTCTTCCCACGCAGGGCGGACCTCAATCCTCCTGGCAGTGGATCGGGTGCTGGCCCGCCACCGGTGTCGTCCTGTCGTTTGGTCGAGGGCGCGGGGGGGCAGCAGGGGTTGGTGAGCAGACGACTGCTGGGACTCGCCGCCCTGACCCTCCTGGCCGCCAGCACGGCCGCCTGCGGTGACGACGCCACCGACCCGCGGCCCGGTGGTGACGCGACCTCGATCGCCACCACGACGGCGTCCCCGACCTCGACGACCGGGGACGCGGCCCCGGTCGACACCTACGCCGACGTGGAGCCGGCGCCGCAGGCCCTCGACGCGAGCCTGGTCGAGGGTGTGGAGGCGTTCGCGATCTGGGCCGACGCGGAGCCTGAGGAGACCCCCCAGCAGCTGGGGGGAGGCACCAGGACCGCCGACGGGGAGGCGGTCGCCGTCGCACTCAGCTCGCGGACGGGACTGCTGGCGATGAAGAACGCCAGGGCCGAGATGCGTTACCTCGACAAGCGCAACGGCCTCACCACCGAACCGTTGGAGATGCTCGATCCGGTCGTCGTCGACGGGCTGGAGATGGCCCGCGCCCGCGGCGCGAGCGTCAACGGCCTGGACGCCGACTTCTTCGTCCACGCGACCGGGGAGACGACGATCGAGGTGAACTTCCTGACTCCGTCGTCGCTGAGCGAGGCAGAGCGCGAGGAGTGGATCGGGCAGGTCATGGCGACCCTGGAGTTCTCGTGACCGGGAGCAGCACCGGCCGGGCGTGGAGCGGGTGGTCCCGGGCGGGTGAGGCGGTCGGTGACCTTCGCGGCGCAGGGGTGAGAAGTGCCACGCCCACCGGTTGGACCAGCTCCGTGGGGCGGTCCCGGTACGGGCGCACTGCCGCTACGGTGACCCCCACACGACCGGCGCACCAACCGCGTCGGCCAGGAGGTGCACCGTGGGCGAGGACGAGCGCGTCGTACCTGTCTTCTTCCTCTCCGACAGCACCGGCATCAGCGCCGAGACGATGGGCAACGCGCTGCTGCTGCAGTTCCCAGACCTGAAGTTCGAGCGCAGCACCATCCCGTTCATCGCCGGCGTCGAGCAGGCCCGCGAGATCGCGGCCATGCTCGACGAGGTGGCCGCGGGGCCGGTGATGCCGCTGGTGTTCTCCACCGCGGCCGACGACGACGTGCGGCACGAGCTGAACCGCACCGTCGCGCCGGTCATCGACTTCTTCGACATGCACATGAACCGCGTCGAGGGCATCCTCGGCCAGCGCGGCATCCGGCGGGCCGCACGACTGCACGGCGTGGGCGACATCAAGCGCTACAACGCCCGGATGGCGGCGGTGGAGTTCACCATCGAGCACGACGACGGCCAGTCGCTGCGCGCCCTCGACAAGGCCGACGTGATCCTGCTGGCGCCCTCGCGGTGCGGCAAGACGCCGACCAGCATGTACCTCGCGCTCCAGCACGGCCTGTACGTCGCCAACTACCCGCTCGTCGAGGAGGACCTCCACGAGTCCGAGCTGCCGGCCCCGGTGCGGGAGTACGCCGACCGCTGCTTCGGCCTGGTGACGACCGTCGACCGGTTGAGCCGGGTCCGCAACGAGCGCCGGCCCGGCTCGCGCTACGCCTCACCGGAGCAGTGCCGGTGGGAGCTGCGGCGTACCAAGGAGCTCTTCGAGGCCCACCGGCTCCCGATCGTCGACTCCTCGGCCAAGTCGGTGGAGGAGATCTCCGCGATCATCCTGCAAACCAAGAAGCACCGTGCCCGCAGCGCCGCGGCCGCGAGACTCAGCACCAGCCAGCAGACCCGCAGCACCAGCAGCAGAGGGGACTCCCCAGCATGACCGGCACCGACAGCACCACCCACAGCAACGTCCGGTGGTTCGCCGACCTCGGACTCGGCGACCTCGAGCAGGTGGGCGGCAAGAACTCCTCGCTCGGCGAGATGGTCTCCCACCTGACCGACCTCGGCGTGCGCGTGCCCGACGGCTTCGCGACCACCGCCGACGCGTTCCACCGCTTCATCGCCGCTGACGTGGATGGGAAGGGCGGGCTGACCGAGCGGATCGCCGACCTGCTGCGCGACCTCGACACCGACGACACCCGGGCGCTGGCCGCGGCCGGCAAGGAGATCCGCGATGCCGTCGTGGGTCAGCCCTTCCCCGAGGACCTCGAGGCCGACATCCGGGCCGCCTACGAGAAGCTCGTCGACGAGGCCGGCGGAGAGGCGTCCTTCGCGGTGCGGTCCTCCGCCACCGCCGAGGACCTCCCCGACGCCTCCTTCGCCGGTCAGCAGGAGACCTTCCTCAACGTGCGCGGGATCGACGCGATCCTCACCGCGATCCGCGAGGTCTACGCCTCGCTCTACAACGACCGCGCCATCGCCTACCGCGTCCACCACGACTTCGCCCACGACGCCGTCGGCATCTCCGCCGGCGTCCAGCGGATGGTGCGCTCGGACATCGGCTCCTCGGGCGTCATGTTCACGATGGACACCGAGTCAGGCTTCACCGACGCGGTGTTCGTGACCTCGGCGTACGGCCTGGGCGAGGGCGTGGTGCAGGGGGCCGTGAACCCCGACGAGTTCTACGTCTACAAGCCGGCGCTCAAGGCCGGGCGCCCGGCGGTGCTCAAGCGCGGCGTCGGCGGCAAGGCCACCAAGATGGTCTACACCGACGACGCCACCGTCGGACGCACGACCGAGTTCGTCGACGTCGACCCGGCCGAGTCCCGCCGGCTGTCGCTCACCGACGACGAGGTCACCGAGCTCGCCCGGCACGCGCTGGTCATCGAGGAGCACTACGGGCGCCCGATGGACATCGAGTGGGGCAAGGACGGCCTCGACGGCAAGCTCTACATCCTCCAGGCCCGCCCCGAGACCGTGCAGTCGCGCCGCACCGGCGCGCTCGAGCGCTTCAAGATCGACCCGGCGACCACCAAGGGCGCCTCCGTGCTGGTCGAGGGCCGTGCGATCGGCCAGAAGATCGGCGCCGGCCCGGTGCGGGTGCTGACCTCGCTGGAGGACATGCACACCTTCAACCCCGGCGAGGTGCTCGTCGCCGACATGACCGACCCCGACTGGGAGCCGATCATGAAGCGCGCCTCGGCGATCGTCACCAACCGCGGCGGCCGCACCTGCCACGCCGCGATCATCGCCCGCGAGCTCGGCATCCCGGCCGTCGTCGGCACCGGCGGCGCGACCCGCGACCTCGCCGACGGCACCGAGGTGACCGTCTCCTGCGCCGAGGGCGACACCGGCCTGGTCTACGACGGCGTCCTCGACTTCTCCGTCGAGCGCACCGAGCTGGACTCGATGCCCGAGGTGCCGGTCAAGATCATGATGAACGTCGGCACCCCCGAGCAGGCCTTCGCCTTCTCGCGCCTGCCGCACAAGGGCGTGGGCCTGGCCCGCCTGGAGTTCATCATCAACCGCCAGATCGGCGTGCACCCCAAGGCGCTGCTCGACCTCGAGCGCGACCCCGACGGCTCGAAGGGCTCGCTGGAGCCCGACCTGCGCGCCGAGATCGAGGAGATCATCGCGGCGTACGACGGGCCGCGCGACTTCTTCGTCAAGCGCGTGGCCGAGGGCGTGGCCACGATCGCGGCGGCCTTCGCGCCCGAGCCGGTGATCGTGCGGATGAGCGACTTCAAGTCCAACGAGTACGCCAACCTCGTCGGCGGCCCGGCCTACGAGCCGCACGAGGAGAACCCGATGATCGGCTACCGCGGTGCCTCGCGGTACCTGTCGGAGGACTTCGCGGAGTGCTTCGAGATGGAGTGCGCGGCACTGCGCCACGTGCGCGACGAGATGGGCCTGACCAACGTCAAGGTGATGATCCCGTTCGTCCGCACCCTCGCCGAGGCCGAGGGCGTCATCGACCTGCTGGCCTCCCACGGGCTCAAGCGCGGCGAGAACGACCTGCAGGTCGTGATGATGTGCGAGCTGCCGTCCAACGCCGTGATCGCCGAGCAGTTCCTCGAGCACTTCGACGGCTTCTCGATCGGGTCCAACGACATGACCCAGCTGACCCTCGGCCTGGACCGCGACTCCGGCCTGGTCGCGGACAAGTTCGACGAGCGCGACCCCGCGGTGCTGCACATGCTCGAGCTGGCCATCAGCGCCTGCAAGAAGCAGGGCAAGTACGTCGGCATCTGCGGCCAGGGCCCCTCCGACCACCCCGACCTCGCCCAGTGGCTGCTGGACCAGGGCATCGAGTCGATGTCGCTCAACCCCGACACCGTCGTCGACACCTGGTTGCGGCTGGGGGGCGTCAGCGTCGGCTGAGGTCGGCGCGGGATAGTCCGCACGACTTCTCACCCTCACCTCGCTTGAGGTCAACCGGTCTAAGCAACTGGGTGGGGTCAGGCGGCCTCGGTGAGGAGCCTGTTGAGTCGTACGGCGGGTGTCTCGAGGTCCAGGGTGGGTC